>JBDLJI010000089.1:0-7855 GCA_039714455.1 Thermodesulfobacteriota bacterium | reverse complement strand
CATGGCGGCTTCGAGGGACCTACCCTCATCTCTTGTGCAGCACCGCACTTTGGGGTATAAAACCCTTTGGTGCGTTCGTGGCACACTGTTGGCAAGTAATGTTGACTCAGCCGTGTACCATTTATCGAAATAGCTACAATTTATTCTTTGTCATATTCAGCAAAAACCAAATACCTTTCGGGGCCACCTGGAACCACTGCATTAAAAGGATAACATGTAACTAAAGTAAGCAGGGGAATATCTGCCTCGATATTTATATCAAGGACCGCTTTATCAATTATTTGCATTGCAACTATTTTGAATGGCAACATGCTTCCCTCTTTTGTCTGTATTGTAATGCTGTCCCCAACTCTCAGTCTTTCAAGAAAACGAAATGAAGTGTCACGGTGACCGCTGATTATCGAATTACCCGGCTGGCCGGGAAGGGAGCTCAGCGTCATGTGACCTGGCCCAAAGGCCAGCACATTTCCCGAGTCCCCTTCCAGTACGACCAGATCTATTTCATGTTCTGGTACTATCAATCTGGCAACAGGCCAGGTATCTGCCCATACCCATGGTTTAACATTATCACCCTTTTTTATTGACTCCTGCCAGGAGGAATGGAGCAGGTATTTTGCAAGCCCAGCCTTGGCATGGATATATGTTGCTTTCCCAGTTAAGCTAAGCCCAGCAAGAAAAAGGATGAGGGCAACATATCTAAACAGCTTACTTTTCAGCATGACTTTTGCTTTTCCCTAACAACCAGAACCCAAATGATGCCCGACAACAGCAGGGCAAGAGCACCTAGGATAAGACAGAGTTCTGATACAGTGGCTGTTTGCGGAAGGTTGAACACCTTATTGTACTGCCAGCCTTTAGGCAGGTTTGTCTTTGCCATTTTACTGTTCATATTCTCGTTTTCTGGCCTGGAAGGTGTTACATCAACGGCAACAAGGCTAGTGTATCTACTCACCAAGTGATGTTGCAGGGCAGTTGCTATAACATTTCTCCTTACTTCATCTTTATCAGCCCCACCATCCAGTGAGTTCATTAACGCTTTTATCTTCTGTCGCGCCCATAGAATTGAGATGCCATCACTCTCCCCTGCTGCCCTGGTATTGATCTCTGTCTGCCAGTGCCTTCCAGCAAAATACCCTGAAAGGACAAACTGATCTGGCACCTCTTCAGTCCTGGCAACAAGAGTAACCGGCTCACCGAGGTAAAGATCCGGGATTAGGTCAGGGAACATCTCAACATCAGCCCTGTTTGAAAGGGAAAGCCTGATATCGGTCAAGAGTGGATTTTCCAATTTAGTGTAAAGCTCTTCCATGCGCTCTTTGACTTCTTTAACAGCACCTATGTAAGTGAATGTTCCCTTGCCGCGCTCAGCGATGTTTCTCATAAAATAAGTGTTCGGCGCCGAGCCGATACCTACAGTAAAAAGCCTGCTGTCCCCTAACCGTTCTCGCACTGTTTGAAAGAGTTTCTGCTCATTGCCCACACAACCGTCTGTCAGAAAAATGACCTGACGGATCATGTTAAGGTCCGTGCCCTCATCAAGCGCTTCATAGAGTGCCGTCTCGATTTCAGTACCACCTGTTGCCTCAAGCCCGTCAATGAAGTGAAGTGCTTTTTGAATATACTCGTTAGAGCCAGTCATGGAATAACTGAACAACTTATCGACTATATCGTTGAAAGTAATGATGTTGAAACGGTCTTCCGCCGTAAGTCTTGAAACCGCATATTTTAAAGTCTCTTTTGCCTGTTTTATGGAAGGCCCATCCATAGAGCCGGAGACATCCACCACAAAAATTACCTCCCGAGGGACATGATAATCTGTAGCAATCTTCCTAGCTGGCGGCATGACCATGAGATAAATAAAATTCTCTCCATCCTTTTCTTCAGCAAAAAGAGCAACCTGGGGGACATTATCTTTTTTCGGGGCCCACTCAAGCACAAAATCCTGATCTGCCATTGCCCAGACATTGTTTAAATATATAACCGCCTTTTCATCGTTGACATATTTGACATCAACTGCATGGTAGAGGCTTTGTAGCCTGGTGAGGTTGAAGCCCGGAACAAGAATGACTTCCAGGGACACTGGATTGACAGGGTCTTGTCCGGGCTTAACCACGGGGGGAGTGATACGGGGCGCGTCCGGTACTTCAGTGGTGGCAAACGCCCAGCCTGATAAATCGAATTTGTCAAATCTGCTTTCAGTTCCGGTTTGTTGTCCGGGTATGTACCTGGGACCCACTACTGTGGGGAAGCGCAAAGAAAATATGCCATTGTCAAACCGGACTGTCTGCTGGTATTCCAGCTCAACCCGTATCTTTTCATGAGGCCCTATATTGGCCACTGACATCATGAAGACGTTGGGCCGTTCCTGCTCCAGGAGCGATGCTTTCTTCCCTTCTTTTTTTGCCTTTGTATAGATTTTCTTTGCCTCTTCCCGCTCCTTAATAACTCCTTCGATAACTCGGTCACCCACATCCATTGTCAGGTGACTGACCGCTGCATCTTCAGGTAAAGGAAAGACATAAACTCCCTCCAGCCATTCGTCTCCTGGGTTTTCAAACTCCTGGATGACCCGCGCAAAGGCGACCATGCCGGTGATCTCGATTTTAACATCTGTTTGTAATTGCGGGGCTAAGACATACTGACCGGAGTTGACAGTTTTAAAGAGCAAACTCCCCTCACGGACCTGAGAAGGCTTTATATAGGATTCACTCCGGTGCAGAATCGAGGAAGCCGCTTCTGCTGGAAACATTAACGAGATAACTACAAGGAAAAATGCTGTTAATAGACCTGCTGTCAGTAAAAGAATGCCGGGATCCAAATGCCAATTTTCCTGCTCCGGGTTTGATGGTTTACGAACTCCTTTAATGGACCGTTTGTGCTGGCCTGAATTCTCTGCTGTGAACATAACCTGCCCCTTTCTGGATTGTTCGAAAATGCACTTCCTGGAAGCTTATATAGTGAACGAAAATGACAACCCAATAGGCAAATTATGATTATTAAACCTAGAAATATGATGAATTATGATAATATCGATTCCTTGTTTTGCAGTTGGATACAATTGCTGTATGATGTTGGCACTTAAATGAGAGGGGAGAATATGGCACGGCACATTGCGATTGTTGAAGACGATACTGAGCTCAGGGAAAATTACTCCGAGGCCTTGCAACGGGAAGGGTATGCAGTAAGTGCTTATAAAAATCGACCCGAGGCATTAGAAGCCTTTGCCGAAAAACTCCCTGACATGGCAATCCTCGACATTATGCTTGAGGATGAAAGAGATGGAGGTTTTACACTCTGCAGCTTTCTGCGCGCCAAATCTGACAAATTACCAATCATCTTTCTCACTGCCTTAAACAGTGATATGGACCGGGTATCTGCAATGCGGCTTGGTGCAACTGACTACCTGTTTAAGAACACAACAACACTTGATTTCCTGCCAGTGCGTGTTTCCTCTCTGTTTCGCTATCTAGAATCATTCTCAAACCCAATCGAAAAAGAGAACAACTTAGTACGAGGCCCTCTTTCTTTAAATGAGGACCGCATGGAGATCACCTGGGATAATAATCCTATACGTCTCACACTGACAGAGTTCTGGATTCTGAATGAACTGATAAAAAGACCAGGGAACCTCAAATCACATACTCAGCTCATGGAAGCTGCTAACACCAATGTCACAGATAATGCCATTGCTGCCAACGTCAGACGGATACGGGATAAATTCAAAGAAATTGATCCTGATTTTGATTGCATTCAAACTGAATATGGCATGGGGTATCGTTGGGTAGAATAAATATGGGCTTTCGCTTTTTTTCTCTACGGGTCAAGCTGGTCCTGGTTTCAGTTTTACTCCTCACAATTCCCCTGATTGGATTTTGGTATGCCTCCCAGATGCAAGCCTATCTCATGTCTGCCCAGGAGCAGGCACTAACTTTAACCGCCAAGGCTGTCTCTACAATTCTATATGAGCGTCCGGACCTCTTTGAAAGCAACATCCTCCAGTCCTTTGATGAGCAAAAAGAAATCCACACATACCTGATAAACAATAAAATAACCTTGGATGGTTACTCTGAAGATTGGCAGGATCTCCTTGGGCAGGCAAAATATTATGGCTTTGACAATGTCCTTGAGAATTACGGGATCTATGAAGATGATACGCTAAACTTCAAACATCTGATTGGAAAACGCAACAACTACTATTACGTACTGTTCATTGTCAAAGATGACTCTATTGTCTTCCGTGATCCAACCTATGTCGGCTTAAATAAAAGCGATCATTTACGAATCACCGTGCAAGGAAAATACGAAGGTCAGCATGACCGCTATTTCCTCTCCCCGTCTGGAAGCAGTGAGGTGAACGGCCATCTCATGCGTAGAGACCCCCTGAACTTTGTCCCTGAAAGATATGAGCCTGATATCTGGGGCTACTGGCGCGAGACTATAGATGGCTATATTATAGAGATCCGCTTGCCTGTCGCAATGGCAAAAAATGGTAGGATATCCTTTGCCATTGGAGACGTTGATGACCAGGAAACCAGAAAGCTCAATACAGTGGTAGGTACAAGCGGTACCAGGCAATCCTCTGACCTCGGCTTTTTGTTAGCCCGTTCCCCGATGCTGGAAAGCATTATTTCAGCGCTACACAGCCCCTCGGCCAGAATAAGAGTAATAGACAGCCGTCTCCGACAGCGGGCAAGTGTTGGGCAATACTATGGCGAACCTGATAAATTCCAAATTGAAGAGCAAAATAACTTCTCCTGGAAAAACCTATTAAAGCCAATTTATGCTTTTTTTTCTGACAAGTTTAAAGAAGAGCAATCTCAGGCCCCCAAGTATTTATCACAAATCGAGGACCAGGGTCTGAAAAGAGCAATAAGAGATGGGCAGGCATTTACCTTGCGACGCTCTGTTGCAGAATCAGACGCAGATATATTGGTTGCTGGAGAACCCATTAAATATGGTAATAAAGTGATGGGAACAGTCTTGGTTGAGCAGGCAACAAACAACATACTCACCGAAAAAAACAAGATAATTGAGAAAACCATAAATATTACTCTAATCGTTTTTCTCCTTGGCGGGATTGTACTCATTGCATTCGCCTCACGTCTTTCTAACAGGATCAGGCAACTTGCCACTCAAACCGCAGATGCAATTGGACCAGATGGCAGAATTAAAGACAGCTTTAAAGCCTCTAAGATACAAGATGAACTCGGTGATCTATCCCGTTGGTTCGCTGCAATGCTCAAAAGGTTAAAGGATTACAATAACTACCAGGAAAAAATGGCTGACAACCTGGAGCATGAAATACGCACCCCAATTGCCGGTATTAGCGCCTCCCTTGCCAACCTCGAAAAGAAGATTGCCACTTCGGACACTGAGGTGCAAAATCATCTTTCAGGTATAAGGGAAAATGCCAAACGGATAGAGTCAATGATGACCAACATTCGGGAAGCAACCTTGCTTGAAGATGCCTTGAAACTGGATGAACAAACAGGTTTTGATCTCAAGGAAGCTCTTATTGTCTGGGTAAGAGATGGTTATAAGCAGACATTTGCTGAAAACAGCTTTGTCTTGAAATTTCCAGAACAGCCTGTGCCGTTTTATGGAGACCCGATCCGTATCCGGCAAATGCTTGATAAACTTATTGAGAATGCTGTTGATTTCAGTGATTCTGATAACCCAATAACCATCAAACTCAGCAAAGAGAACCAACAAGCCCAGATCAGCATCATTAATGAAGGGCCGGAGCTACCCCTTGAATTACAGGAACATATCTTTGATTCAATGGTGTCAATACGTAAGAAGTCAGACAAGGAGTCACATTTAGGACTTGGCCTCTATGTAACAAGGCAGATTGCAGAATTCCATGGGGGGAGTATTCTTGCAAAGAATAGAGTGGATGGGGCAAAAGGTGTTATTTTCACAGTATTTCTACCCTTTCACAAATAAAAATGTCTATCAATTAGCACTCGGAAATCATTCCAGAAATATCAAGATGTACAGTGGACACGTTGAGTCAGAATAAGAAGGCTAAAAGTCAAGATGTTGGCAAGTACATCTGGACTTTTGAGAAAGTTTATATAATATGCTGCAAGCAGTAAAAGGCTCGGGTTCAATTTCATATCACTTTATAAAGTCTTTTATTTGAGAATAAATACTACTAAAGGACTAAATTCTCCTCAAGCCTGACAAGCAAAATACTCCTGAAACTACTACCTTTGCCCGATTGTTTTTATCTAATAATGATCTATAATGTCATTATAGTTACATGTTAGGTCATAGAGGCAACCAGGTTTGCAATAGCAAATCATTTAGTGCGAACTTTCGTGAGGTTTTAGTTATATGGGTTCAGTTCGCGAAAAATGTCCAGAGAATTCAAGAGCTCTTTTGATTGAGCGTCTTGCAGATTGTCGTTTCCTTACTTGCACAAGAGAAGATTGTCCAATATGGGAACAAAGCAACAGCCTCTCAATCAAAAAAAAACATGAATATGTGATGGGATTAAGTGCTGAAAAAATAAAAAATATTTTAGTACAATACGATTGTTGCTACGAAGAAAGATTGTCTGATCTAAACCTGTGGTAATTAATGGCAGATAGAAATTTGTTGGCAAAATGGTTGTAAAAAATTTATTCCATTCATTGACAGGGAAACATCCTAAGTGATCAGTAACGAAAGTTACAGTCCTTATTGAAATAACTGGGTTGCCAGTTACATAGTAGCCGAGTTTGTCCTACCAAGGATGGCTCGGTTTTTTTGTTTACAGATGAGAGGTTATTAAACGGAGAAACCAACATGGTAATGAAGCTATGTCCCAACTGCCTGATTTCGGTTTCCAAGGAAAAGTGTGTCTGCCATCAGTGCGGTCACAACATTGATAAACGCCCAGCAAGTAAGTCTCAAGAAATAGTGTCAAAGAGCAGACCATATAAGTCTATTTTGTTGAAAAAGTTAAAATTCCTACAATCAACCAGAACCAAATGGATTGATTAAATAGTTACTATTGCCAGTGGATATGTTGAGTCAGATTTTGTATGACAAAACTCAAGATGTTGGCAAGTAATCTTGATTTTCTTAAATGATTATTTAGTCAAATCTCAAAACATTCTTTAGTCATTTCCCCAAATTTGCCTCGCAAGTTGAGTCATCAGAACTACTCGGCAATCCTCAAAACCATACAACAACTACAAGAAACTAATTTTTTTGAATATAGGCTCATTTCTTGCATATAATTTAATGAGTTTAAAATGTTTTATATGACATTGAAGGGTAAAACAACCGTAAGGTGTGTATTGCAAGCAACAAACTTCTTATTAGGAAGCAGTTGCTTGCTACTGGAATCGTTTGTCTTGATAACAGAGATAATTGAGGGCCAAAATGAATAAAAAAATATATGGCTTAGGCAGATATGATGGAGCTGGTTATGACAGAGAAGGATATGACATATGGGGATATGACAGAGATGGTTTTGATAGAGAAGGCTTTAACAGATTTGGTTATGACAGAGAGGGGTTAAACAGAAATGGTTATGACAGAGAGGGGGTCTCACGCTTCCAGAAATTTACAAAACACTAGAATAAATCAATAAGGAAACTATTTAATAGGGCTGAGTGTTTCACATACATTACATAACCAAACTTGCTTGAAGGAAGAGAAGGTAAACTACAGGTCTTAAATGAGGATAGTTGAGTTGCAACAATTAAAGCCGAGTTGTCCATAAGGATAGCTCGGCTTTTTTAATTTAAAAACAAACAGGGGGATATATTATGAAGATTTCATCTCTTTTCATTGCAAGTATAATGGCAATATCATTACTAATAGGATTATCCTGCAATACAGCAATAGCAGAAGATGATGA
>JBDLJI010000088.1:0-7862 GCA_039714455.1 Thermodesulfobacteriota bacterium | reverse complement strand
TTACCATTGGAAATGGTTAGATTGAAAAATTAACGTTTGTTTTTTATTTGAATATTTTAATAGAAAAGTGTATTAACCAGCGGCGAGAACAACCAGAGTGGGTGGAGAGGTGACCGAGTGGCTTAAGGTGCACGCCTGGAACGCGTGTGTACGCAAGTACCGTGAGTTCGAATCTCACCCTCTCCGCCATTCTTTAAGGAAATTCTACAGTGTGATAGCCAGGTTCTGCGCAACAAAGACTCGTGAACCCCGCCAGATCCGGGAGGAAGCAACGGTAGTGAGTAACTTTGTGTGTTGCAGAATACCTGGCTATCCTTTTTTCAGATTCTCCTGAATCCGTGAGCAGCCGAATCATGTCCTATTTAGTTTTAGCCAGAAAATGGCGACCACAAACATTTGAAGAAGTTGTCGGACAGCAGCCGGTTGTCCGGACGCTTCAGAATGCCATCGAACGGAACCGTATTCCGCACGCTATGATTTTCAGCGGGGTTCGGGGAGTTGGTAAGACAACCCTTGCCAGGCTGGTTGCCAAGGCCCTTAATTGCCAGGAGGGACCGACAAAAATCCCGTGCAACAAGTGTGAACATTGCAAGGAGATCACCAGCGGCAATGCCATAGATATCCATGAAATAGATGGCGCCTCTAACCGTGGTATCCAGGAGATACGGGAATTGAAGGAAAATATCCGCTTCTTCCCGACCAAGAGCAGATATAAGATCATCATAATCGATGAAGTTCATATGCTTACCACAGAGGCCTTTAATGCCTTGCTGAAGACCCTGGAAGAGCCCCCTGAGCATGTTTTTTTCATGTTTGCCACCACGGAACTGCATAAAATTCCCATCACAATTCTTTCCCGCTGTCAACGCTATGAACTGCAGAAGGTCACTTCCCTTGAACTGTTTGAGTTTTTTAGTAAAATTTCCAGGGAAGAGACGGTAAAGATATCCGACTGGGCCTTGAATGTGATTGTCAGGGAGGCAGGAGGCTCCGTTCGAGACGGGCTCAGCCTCCTGGACCAGATTTTTTCCTTTAGCGGTGACGAGATAACCAATGAGGATATTATCCAGGTTCTTGGACTTGTTGACAGTCAGGTGATCAGTTCCATGGCAGGGGCAGTGCTCTCCGGTGATCTTGCCAGCGGCCTCAAGCTACTTGATGATGCCACATCCTATGGGGTTGATTTAAAGAGGCTCTCCAATGATCTGCTCTATTATTTCAGGGCCCTTCTGATATGCCGTATCAGTGCAGAGCCTGAAAAACTTCTTGATGTCCCGGATCAGGAGTTTGAGGAACTTCGTAAAACTGCAGCCCAATATTCCATTGAAACCCTGCAGCTTAATTTCAACCTTCTGTTAAAGGGTGCCGAGGATATGCAGTATTCCTCCCATCCACGTTTGGCCCTTGAAATGGCCCTTATAAGAGCTGCGGAGGCCGGGAATATTGTACCGGTGACACAATTGCTCGAAAGGCTTGAAGAGATGCAGGGGAAGGGAAGTGCAGGTCCTGAAAGAAATATCTCCAGGCCCCAGGTTCCAACTCCAAGGCCTGCTGTCAATAAAAAGGTAAAAAAAGAAGCTGCACCCAAAACTGTTCAGCCCCAGGTTCCAGAGGAGCCTGTACAGCAGGAAGGAGAAGGAAGAGTAGTAGAAGCAAAGGCAGAAGAGAAAATCGAAGAACCAGAAAAACAGGTAATTGAAGAACCTTCTGCCCCGCAAGCTGTCCAGGAATTCATACCTCAGAAAGAGACTGAAGAAAGTGTGACTGAACCTGCTGCCGAGCCTCCTACCAAAGAGGTTCGTAAAAACTGGGATGAATTTATTGAGTATGTAATGGACAGAAAGAAGTGGATGGCGCACACCCTGCGTCTCTGCTCTAATGTTCGTGTAGAAGATACGGATCTGATTTTGAAGTTTGATGATCCTTCTGATTGCAAGATGTTGCAGACAAAGGAAAATATCAAATTTCTCACCGAGTTTTCACAGGATTTTTTTCAGAAGGAATTTAAAATTGTCATTAAGATCCGTGGAGCCGATTCCAACGGAGTAATAAAACAGGATGGAAATGGGCCCCAGGAAGAGAGACGCGCTCTGGCAAATGATCCGCTTGTGCAGATGGCTAACGAGGTTTTGGGCGGAAGGGTGGCGAATATCAGGACAGGTCCGCGCAGCAGGTAGATAAATAAAAAAGGTTTCGAGGGGTCAAGGGGTCGAGGGGCCAAGGGAAAAAGATTTTAAGCTGATAGCTTTTTAACTTCAGGCACTTTAGGCACTTGTAACTTGTAACTTTAATCACTTCAAATATACAGGGATAGTTCCAAATGGACATGAGTGAGATAATGCGCCAGGCTCAAGAGTTTCAGCAAAAAATGAACCAGGTGCAGAATGAGTTGGCTGATCGGGTAGTCACTGCATCAGTTGGCGGTGGTATGGTTTCAGTAACAGTAAACGGTAAGAATGAATTGATATCTATCCAGATTGAGAAAGAGGTAATCAACCCGGAAGACCAGGCAATGCTGCAGGACCTTATCGTATCCGCTGTAAACGAAGGCATAAAAAAAGCACAGGATATGGCCCAGACCGAGATGCGAAAAATTACCGGCGGCATGAAAATACCGGGAATGTTTTAACGTCTGGAGTGATACTATGCAGGTTGTACCGCCAGCTCTGGAAAAATTGATCCAGGATTTAAGTAAACTGCCGGGTATCGGCAAAAAAACAGCGACCCGCCTTGCCCTGCACATCATGAGAAGACCTGCAGAAGAGGCCAGATTCCTGGCCGCCGACCTGGCTGACCTCCATATTGCAGTTAAACTGTGCAGCACCTGTTTTATTTTTTCAGAAACAGACCCCTGTAAAATATGTTCCGATCACAGTCGAAACTCTGAGGTTGTCTGTGTTGTGGAGGGGTCGGATGATCTGCTTGCCATTGAAAAGACAGGGGCCTATCATGGCCTCTATCATATCCTGCATGGTGTGTTGGCACCTATGGACGGTATCGGTCCTGACGAGATCAAGATTAATGAGTTGGTTGAAAGGATAAAGCACCGTAAAATTGCCGAAATTCTGATTGCCACGAGTTCAACCGTTCCAGGTGAGGCGACAGCCTCATATCTTGCCAGGATTCTGACCCGGGAACCGGTGAAAGTGACCCGACTTGCCTGCGGTATTCCCATGGGTATGGATATTAAATATGCTGATGAAGTAACCCTGGCCAGAGCTATTGAAACACGCCGGGAATCAAAGTGATTTATTTTGTTCTTTCAGGTGATATTTCCTTGACAGGAAAGGCGATTGCTGGTAATTGGTTTGCGTTTTACTAATCCCGATGCTTGGCTCTAACAATCGGTTTGCTTTTTGAGAAAGAAATTACCCGTATTTGGGCGGCTTTGTAGGCGCGTAGCTCAGTGGGAGAGCGCTTCCCTGACGCGGAAGAAGTCGGCGGTTCGAAACCGCCCGCGCCTACCAGTTAATTCCACAGGTGATTAAATATGCGTATGCTTCGCTGTGGTGAGTGTGCCACAAAGGCTTGAATCTAGCGAAGCCTTTTTGTTTCTGGTCATTTTTTTGTCCGGAACCTAAAAAAATATGACGAGAATTGTTACGGTTTGAATAAATGTCAGAGATAACTGTCCAGGTACCTGAGGGCGAACAGAAACAGTTTGCCGGAGATGCAACGGTTGCTGATGCTATTGCAGAACTGCTGTCCAATAAACAACGGAAGCAGACTGTTGCAGCAGGAGTAGGCGATGGTCTTGTTGATCTCTCCGTCAGGCTTGACAGCCTGGGGCTGGAAACTGTTGAACTGCGCCCTGTTACCATCTCTTCTGATGAAGGTTTGGATATTTTGCGACACAGCACCGCGCATCTTATGGCCAAGGCAGTTCTTGATCTCTTTGGACCTGACCTGAAAGTTGCCATCGGACCTTCCATTGAAGACGGGTTTTACTATGACTTTGACAGGGAAACCCCTTTTACGCCTGAAGACTTTGAAGCCATTGAAGCCAAGATGCTGGAAACAGTAAGAGGCGGGATTTCATTTGAAAGGAATGTGGTATCCAAGGCAGATGCCATAGAGCTTTTTGAAAAGAAAGGTGAGCAGTACAAGGTTGAGCTTCTCAAGGAAATTGAAGCTGATACCGTGAGCCTGTATCAGCTCGGTGATTTTGTTGATCTGTGCCGCGGGCCCCATGTCCCGAATAGCAACTGGCTGCAGGTATATAAACTGATCAAGGTGGCCGGCGCATATTGGCGGGGCGATGAACGCAATCCTATGCTGCAGCGATTATATGGAACAGCGTTTGCTGATAAGAAAAAGCTGAAAAAATACCTCAATGCTTTTGAAGAGGCGAAAAAACGCGACCACAGAAAACTTGGCAAGGAGTTAGGCCTTTTCACCATCAGCGATCAGGTCGGTTCCGGTCTTATTCTCTGGCAGCCCAAGGGAGCACTGCTACGCAAGCTTATTGAAGATTACTGGAAGGACGAGCATTATAAAAATGATTATGAATTGCTCTATACGCCGCATATAGCTAAGCTTGATCTGTGGAAGACAAGCGGTCATCTCGATTTTTACAGCGAGAATATGTATTCCTCCATGGCCATTGACGATGTGCAGTATCAGTTGAAGCCGATGAACTGCCCCTTTCATATCGGCATATACAAGTCACAAATGCGAAGCTATCGGGAGTTTCCTCTCCGCTGGTGTGAACTTGGAACGGTATATCGTTATGAGAGGACCGGCGTTCTGCACGGGCTGTTGCGGGTCAGGGGATTTACCCAGGACGATGCCCATATTTTTTGCCGGCCCGATCAGCTGGAAGATGAAATTTTTAATATCCTCGACCTTAACCTGAATATTCTGGAAACATTCGGGTTTGACCAGTATGATGTTTACCTGTCCACCCGGCCAGAAAAATATGTGGGCAGCGAGGAACACTGGCAGAAGTCGACAGATGCCCTGAAACAGGCTTTGGAGAAGAGGGGATTAGAATATCAGCTAGACCCGGGCGAAGGGGTTTTTTACGGTCCCAAAATTGATATAAAGATAAAGGATGTTCTGGGCCGTTCCTGGCAGTGTTCCACCATCCAGGTGGATTTTAACCTGCCGGAACGCTTTGAAGTCAGCTATATTGGCGAGGACGGCAAGGAACACCAGCCGATTATGATCCACAGGGCTTTAATGGGCTCCCTGGAACGGTTCATCGGTGTGCTGATAGAAAACTATGCCGGTGCCTTTCCCCTCTGGTTGGCTCCGGTGCAGGCGCGTATCATGAACATTACCGATGCCCAGAGCGATTATTGCGAAAAGGTCTACCAGGAACTCCGTCAATCCGGTATCAGGATTGAAAAGGATCTGCGAAACGAGAAGCTGAATTATAAAATACGGGAAGCCCAGTTGGCAAAAATTCCTTATATGCTGGTAATTGGTGATCGTGAAGTTGAGTCTGGTGCAGTTACTGTGCGGGAGAGAAGCGGTAAGAATCTGCCTCCCATGTCAGTTGAAGATTTTACCACAAAAATCAAGGATGAATGTAAGGTAGTGCTTGGATAGTATGTGGGAGCACACAATGCCTATATATCATTTCAAATATTGCGTAAGGAGGTAGGGTATTAAAAGGAGAAGCAGGACACCAGTAAGCAAACGTGAAGTGAAAGTCAAGTTGAATGAAGATATTCGGCATAATCTGGTACGCTTGATCGGGTCGGATAGCACGCAGCTTGGAGTAATGTCCAGTCGTGATGCCCTTGAAAAGGCATATGAGGAAGGATTAGACCTTGTTGAGATCTCCGGCACTTCGGATCCTCCTGTCTGCCGGATAATGAACTATGATAAATACCGCTATGAGCAAAGTAAGAAGCAGGCTGAAGCTCGGAAGCGGCAGACTGTTGTTGAAGTCAAAGAGATAAAGTTCAGACCCAAGACAGAAGAGCATGACCTGAATTTCAAGATAAAAAATATAAAGAAGTTCCTGGCAAATAAAAACAAGGTGAAAATAACCCTGCGTTTTAGAGGAAGAGAGATTGTATATGCCCATAGCCAGGGTGTCGAGGTGCTGAATAAAATTGCCGAAGCCCTTGGTGAAGAGGCGACGATTGTTCAGAGGCCCACCATGGAGGGGAGGCAAATGGTCATGTTTGTCGCCCCCAAAAGTTGATGGAATTGTAGATAGCGTAGACTTCGAAAGGATTAAACAGGAACAGCGCCATCCAGCAAGATTGAATAAGTTATAAACGGTATACGTGTCCGCATAGTGGTTTGAAGTCTCACTTTGTTCCCTATCTGCGATGCCGATAAAAGTTAAAGGTTGGATTTCGGATCTTTTTGTTGAAAAAATAACGAAATAATAATACGTTAATTGATATAGTTGATAAATATTATAGTTTTTAGGAGAGTAACATCATGCCCAAAATGAAAACAAACCGCGGTGCGGCAAAGCGTTTCAAGGCCACCGGTTCTGGTAAGATTGTGAGAAATAAAGCCTTTGCCAGTCATATTCTCACCAAGAAATCCACGAAGAGAAAACGGGGTCTGAGGAAATCAGGCCTGGTTGATGAGACAAATTTGAAGGGTATCAAGAGAATTTTACCCTATCTTTAAAGAGTTTATTTAAAGAAATATTAATTTGATAAAACTGAAAGAGGTATATACATGGCTCGTGTAACACGCGGTTTCAAAGCACGCCGCAGAAGAAATAAAGTCCTAAAATTGGCCAAAGGGTTCAGAGGTGGACGTCACAGATTGTACAAAACGGCTACAGAAGCTGTGGATCGGGCGCTCGGCTATGCGTATCGGGACCGGAGGAATAAAAAACGTGATTTTCGCAGACTTTGGATAGCCCGTATCGGTGCAGCTGCCAAGCAGAATGGCACCAGCTACAGTAAATTTATGGGTGGTCTGAAGAAAGCCGGTGTGGAACTTGACCGTAAGGTTCTTTCCAATATGGCTATTCTTGACCCCAACGGTTTTTCCCAGGTTGTCAAACTTGCTGTCCAGTAAACATTTGACCTGCTGAACCAACGATCATGGAGCAAGAGCTACTTCAACTCCAGGCTGAAGCAGAAACCAAGCTGTCAACTCTCGAAGACCTTAAGGACCTGGAAGAACTCCGGGTTCGTTATCTGGGTCGCAAGGGATTGTTCACCGGACTCCTGCGTCAACTTGGCCAGGTTTCAGCCGAAGACCGTCCACGTCTTGGTAAGCTGGCCAACCAGATCAAGGAAGAGCTTGATCAGAAATTCACTGCCAGGAAATCAGAGTTGGCCGCAAGTGATACAGGTGGGGCCGAGGGATGGGATGATTTAAGTCTGCCGGGGCGTATTGCACCTTTCGGGTGTCTGCATCCCGTGACCCAGATAATGGATGAGGTCTGCTCAATTTTTATCGATCTTGGCTTCGCAGTTGCCGAAGGCCCTGATGTAGAGCTTGATTATTACAATTTTGAGGCCCTCAATATCCCGAAGCACCATCCTGCCAGGGATATGCATGATACCTTTTATATCAATGACTCCATCCTGCTGCGTACCCATACTTCTCCCATGCAGATCCGTGCCATGGAGAAGGAGAGACCACCCCTGCGGATAATTGCTCCCGGCAAAGTCTACCGCTGTGATTCAGACATAACGCACACACCCATGTTCCACCAGGTAGAGGGTTTCCTGGTTGACCGTAAGGTTTCTTTTGCCGATCTCAAGGGAGTTTTAGCGGTTTTTTGTCAAAAAATGTTTGATCAGGCTGATATCGGCCTGCGTTTCAGGCCGAGTTTCTTTCCTTTCACCGAACCGAGTGCCGAGGTTGATATCGGTTGTGTTATCTGTCGTGGGAAGGGTTGCCGTGTCTGTAAACAGACAGGCTGGCTTGAA
>JBDLJI010000087.1:0-7881 GCA_039714455.1 Thermodesulfobacteriota bacterium | reverse complement strand
GAAAATCAGCTTCTGCAAAGAAAGTAAACAATGTTCGATATTTTAAAAAATAACCGCGGTATGGCCCTGTTGATGACGATCCTGATTATCAGCCTGATCCTGGTTATGACCTTGCGGTTTAACTTGTCGATGCGGTCGAGTCTGACCAGTGCCGCTAATCTTCAGGATGATATTGCTCTCGATAATATGGCAAAATCCGTTTTCAATTCAGCCAGGGCTGTTTTGTCAGTTGATGCAGCGGAAAGCTCTTTTGATACCCTGCATGAAGACTGGGCCAACCTGGAGGCTGCTGCACAATATTTCACCTATTTTTTCAGCAGTGGGCAGGGAGGAATGAATATAACCGATCATTCCGGCATGCTTCAGATAAACAGCTTGCTGCAAAATCATGAAGGTATATGGATCATTAATGAAGAGCAGAAAAAACTCTGGATTAACCTGTTGAGCGCAGAAGAGTTTGAACTCGGTGAAGACGAGGCCTTGAATATTATTGAAGCAATAATTGACTGGCTTGACGAGGACGATGAACCTCTTGGCTTTGGCGGCGCTGAAAGTTCTTACTATCAGGGCCTTGATACTCCCTATGACCCAAGAAACGGCCCCATGGAATTTATTGAGGAACTTCTACTGGTTAAAGGTATAACACATGAACTCTATTTGGGAACCGGAGAAGTGCCGGGTCTTGTAAGCCTTGTGACACCCCATGGCAGGGACGGTAAAATTAACATAAATACTGCCGATGCTTTTGTGCTTGGTGCACTTTCAGAGCAGATTGATCAGGACATGGTTGATGGCATGGTGACTTTCAGGGACGATGAAGAAAACGATCTCGGAGATCCCGAATGGTATAAATGGGCTCCTGGCTTTCCTGGCGATGTAATTATACCGCCTGCACTTATTACAACATCAAGCTCCTTTTTCGAGATTTTAACTGAGGTTGTGTCCGGAAATATGCAAAAAAAGATACGGGGCATGGTGATACGTGGTCCTGGAGGCAGTTCGGACCTTGTATACTGGAAAATAGAATAACAGCAGAATTTAATTATCTTGATGTCGGGAAAAATATGTAGCGTATACTGGGTTTAATGATTTAAATGACTTATAGTAATATGTTGAAGGATTGCGAGAGTTTCAGGGGTTATGCCGCCTTTTCTTTGTCAATGCAGGCATGACCCTTTATTTTAATTTTATTTTTTGCCAAAACCTCTATGCCTCGAACAATAATCGGTCTGGACATAAGTGAAGATACCGTTGCTGCAGTCCAGGTGAAAAGCCTGATGCAGGGCTACCAGATCACCGGTTGCTCCGCCGTCCCCATAACTGAAGCCGGCGGTATCAGTGTTGCCCTGCGTGGTGTGTGTGAACAGATTGATTCGAAGGGCTCGGTGTGTAACAGCGTGGTCGAAGATGGCCACGTCTCTTTCAGGAATCTGAGCATGCCGTTTATCGATCATAAGAAAATAAGGCAGACACTCGGTTTTGAGCTTGAGACGTTGATGGGCTCTTCTATTGAAGAGCAGTTGATTGATTTCATTGATGTTGACCGGACCGGCACGCAAACCAATCTTATTGCCGCCTCTGTCAACCGGGGCTATATTCAAGAGCATTTAGCCAACTTTGAATCCTTTGAGGTTGAACCTGAGGCTCTTGATATCCGAAATGTTTCCTTGGTCAACCACGTCCTGATGCAGGAAAACAGCCCTGAAAATGGCATGTTGTTGTGTCTTGGTTCCAGAATATGCTCCATACTTCTTTTTCTTGACAAAAAAATTGTTCTCATGAGGCATTTGCCATTTAACGGTAAGGGGTTGGCAGATGTTGCATCACTTGCTGCAAAGAGGGAAAAGGCAGACTTGCCTGATGATAAAGAGTATGAGACAGGTTTGGTATCCCTGTGCAGGTCAATCAATTTGACTTTGCGTGGTTTTCAGGTTGAAACCGGAACGAACCTGCAGCCTCAGGAAGTGTTTATTACAGGACCGGGGGCTCTGGTCCCGGCAACTGCAGAAATTTTAGGAAAAGAACTGGCTCTGAAAGTATCCAACGTAAACCTGGCAGAAAATACTGACAACATCCAACTGAGCCAACATTTAGCCGGGCTTTACAACCCTGCACTCATGGACAATGGACTTGCCCTTGCCCTGAGAGAAGGCAAAAAGGCCAAAGGATTTAATTTCAGGCGTGAAGAGTTCCAGGTTACGACACAATTTGTCAAGATCAGGAAGGAGCTTATTCGCGCCTCACTTTACCTGGGTATTATTTTCCTATTGCTTGCTGTCAATTTTGGCGTTGATTACCGGGATCTTAAAAAAAGAAATGCCGGCCTGGATAACCAGATAAAGGAGTTGTTCACCCAGACCTTTCCGAAAGTAACCAATGTAGTTGAGCCGCTACACCAGATGAAGACAAAAATTGGTGAATTGAAAAATGCATCGGGAGCAGCTCCCGGACTTACTATGCATAGTACATTTCTGGGAATTATAAATGATATTTCCAGCAGGGTCCCTGCGGACCTGGAAATCCATGTTGACAGGATGGTGGTTGACCGGGACGGGGTGCAGATGAGGGGCAAAACAGATACTTTCAATACAGTGGATTCCATTAAAAAGGGGTTGGAGTCTTCAGATATGTATCGTGATGTTACTATTGCCACAGCAAATCTTGACCAGTCAGGCGAAGGAGTGAGGTTTGAAATTAAAATGCAGAGGGTAGAGTGAGAGTTGGATAAAGCTTAGAGTTACAAGCGTCTCGTAGCTTTGATAATAGTTGGTTTGATTATTGGTCTACGAAACGACGAATGATAGACACGTTAACCAGCAAACTGCCAACGATTGGCGGAAGTGAACTAAAGTTAAAAATTAACAGGAGTCATAAGTCAGGAGCCGGATATAAAAAACAGTCAATTGTTTTTACCCTTGACCCCTTGACCCCTTGAACCCTTGACCCCTTAATAATATGCAACTTGCCAAAAGAGAAAAATATCTCATATCCCTGGCTGTCATTGTCGTAGTATTTGCCTTGGTGATTGAGTTGGCGATTATGCCTTTTGTTGAGAAACGGGAGCGGTATGCTACCAATGTAACAGTCAAGCAGATGAACCTGCAGGAAATGGTGAGCTTACGCCAGGAATACCTGGCACTGCAGCAGGATGCGGGTATCCTTGCTCAAAGGCTTGCAGGCCGTTCGAAAAGTTTCACCCTGTTCTCCTTTCTGGAAAAGGCAGCAGGAGACGCTGGAGTCAAGAAAAATATAAAGTACATGAAACCTTCAGCTTCAACCGGCAGCGGCCCTTTTAAAGAGTCTCTGGTTGAAATGAAACTTGAGAAAATAACATTAGGCCAGATGGTCGGCTATCTGAAACTCATTGAATCCCCAGGTAAGCTGGTGAGCATCAAGAGGATTTCCATACAGACCAATAAAAAGGAAACCCAATACCTTGATGCAATATTGCAGGTTTTGACCTTCACCAAAGAGTAATGAAGTGATCGTTAAAACATCAAAAGGTCAATGAAGAATATTATTAAAATAGAAGCAGAGCAGACATAAGATATAATGGCTTCAGAAGCAAAAAATAAGAAATGGCTGGGATATGCGTTATACGTTGTCCTGGTGGCTGTCATATTGTTTTATTTTCTTTTTCCGACACAGGCTGTGGAGGAGTTTCTGGACAACAGCGTCAGCAGGATAAACCCGGAATTTGGTTTTAAGGCTGAAAAGATACGGCCATGGATACCGGCGGGCCTGCGGATTACATCCGGTCAAATTTACTTGAGCAATAAACCGGGACCGGCTGTTTTAAAAACAGACAGTCTTTTTATCAGGCCTCATGTCCTGAAGTACATCAAGGGGGAATACAGTGTTGACCTGGCCGGCAAGGCTTACAAGGGTGATATAAACGGCACGTTTCATTTCACAGGTGCGGATAAGGACATTACAGGCGAGGTAACGTTCAGGGATTTTGTTCTTGCAGATTATAATTTTCTGAATGAAAAATTTAAGACCAGGGTAATCGGCAATCTTAGCGGTGAAATTGTATATAGCAATGAATCTGCAAATGCAGCAGGAAAAAGTGGCAGGTTTGATCTGCGGCTGAGCGATGGCCGACTGCTGTTTCAGCCCCCGGCTTTCAATATAACCTCCTTAGATCTGCAGAGCATCAAACTGGAAGCGAAATTAAGGAGACGGGAGATAACAATTATCAAGGCAGAGCTGGAAGGCCCTGAAATTAACGGGTCCATGACCGGCTCTATACAGTTGCAAAATGATATAGGTCTGAGCCAGCTTAACCTGAGAGGGACATTGGAGCCACTGGCTGATTTTTATAATAATTATCCGGAAGTTCGTGAACTGTTGAAGGCAATGAAGAAACGGGTGAAGAGGGGGCAGTATTTTTTTACTCTAACCGGGACCCTTGGCGATCCAAAATTCAAGCTTCTCTAAAATAATAAATAAAATGGTGCAATGTTTCCATGTGACATTGGCAAAAGCAAACTGATACAAAATTATACAAATGCCAAAACAGATACACATACTGCTTAATCTCCTTGCCCTGTTTGTTATCACTTATATCGTAGTGGATACATTTTATCGGGTAATTGGTATTGAGCTGCACCAGATGGGCGGCCCCAAGGTTGTGGCACTCAAGGAAGTTGAGATGCGGGGCAAAAAGTCTTTGGCCGTCTCTGCGTATACCAAAATTGTTGAGCGTAATATTTTCGGAGCCACAGAGAAAGTCGAGGCGGTCCCGGTTGAAGAGGTCGGACCAATTGAAACCCTTGAGGAAACAAGCCTGCAGCTTTCTCTCCAGGGAACAATTGCCGGGGATTCGGCAAGCGCCAGGGCAATTATTTTAGACCAGCGGAAGAGGAGCCAGGATATTTACAGGGTAGGGGACACGGTCCAGGAAGCGCAGATCAGGCAGATTCTCCGGGGTAAGGTTATTCTGCGGCATGGAGAAAAGGATGAGATTCTTATCATGGTCGAGGGCAAGGATGAACCTCAGCCTGCAGCAAAGGTGAACTCGAGAAGAAGGCCCGGGCGTCAAACGAGAAGGCCGGCACAAACCGCACCCCATGAAGAGAGCAGTGGAGAGATTGAAGAGGTAACCATCCCGATTGCTAAGGATGTCCTGCAAAATTCCATGAATGATCTTAATGACTTGATGACCCAGGTGCGGGTGCGGCCCTATTTCAGGCGTGGAAAACCTGAAGGTCTTATTGTCAGCCAGATCAAGTCAGGTTCGGTTTTTTCGAAACTGGGACTGATGAATGGAGATATAATAGCAAACGTCAACGGCAAGCAGATGAGCAGCCCTGAAGAGGCGTTCCAGTTCTATAACAGCCTCAAGTCAGGGGCGGATGTAAGCATTGAAATAACCCGCCGGGGTAAGAAAAAGATGTTTACCTATGACATTCAATAACAGGCCGGAGAAATTTTTAGCCTGTAAATAATAAAAAAGAGAACAACAGGGACGAGAAACCCACTCCATAAAAAGCATATAAAGCAGAGAGATGTTTTCACGGGGGCATTAATAATATGAAAATAAACAGTCAGGTAAAATTTTTCTTCAGTTTCTTTTGCATCGGTGTATGGTTGATTGCCGGGAGTTCAACAGCGTTGGGAGATCCGGCGGCCACTCTGGGCGAACTCGTTAATAAACCTGGAGTAAGCAGCAGGCCGGGGTTTGCGCCGCCCTCTCAGGGTAAAACGGTGCAACAACAGGAGGGTGCTCCTGAGACCAGGCAGCAGCCGGATGCAGGCAAAGAGGAATCCGTAGAGCGCTACGTCACCATAGATTTCGAAGACGTTGATATCAATCTTTTTATTAAATATATCAGCGAGCTGACCGGAAGGAATTTTATTGTTGATAAGGCTGTGCGCGGTAATGTCACCATCATATCTCCCACAAAGATTTCAATAGAGGAGGCCTATAAGGTTTTTGAATCTGTCCTCGAGGTCCAGGGATTTACCACTGTGCCGGCCGGTTCCATCATCAAGATTGTACCCTCTGCAGATGCCAGGTCCAAGAGCGTTGAAACAGGTTTCAAAGGGGATACAGGGGACGTCAGCGATAAGATTGTTACCCAGTTGATCCCCCTTAAATATGCGGACCCGGATGAACTGAAAAAACTTTTTACGCCGCTGGTGTCCAAGAACAGCGTGGTCATTGCCTATCCTGCTACCAACCTGCTCATTGTCACTGACGTGCTTTCCAACATCAACCGCCTCCTGCAGATTATCAAGGAGATTGATGTGGAGGATAATGTCTCTGAGATTACGGTTATCCCACTTGAGAATGCTATAGCCGGCGAAGTGGCAACCACACTCGATACAATCTTTGAGGGGACCACTACCAGGAGGACAACCACCACACGCACTGCCAGGAGAAGGACTCCTGCCCAAAAGGCCGCCGCCCCTGAAGCAGGCCCTGCCCTGGGACAGGTGAAAATCATTGCAGACGAGAGGACCAACTCCCTTATCATCATTGCATCATTCTATGATACGCAAAAGGTGAAAAGTCTTGCCGCCATTCTGGATAAGGAGATTCCCCGGGGCAGCGGCAATATAAATGTGTATTATCTGCAGCATGCCAATGCCGAGGAACTTTCCACGGTCCTGACCGCCCTGCCTGAGAAGGCAGACCAGGCTGTAGAGAAAGGCAAGGCGCCAACCATTTCCAAGGAAGTCCAGATTGTGGCCGATAAGGCGACCAACTCCCTGGTCATAACTGCCAACAAGGCGGATTATGCGGTTCTTGAGGAAGTCATCAGGAAGCTCGATATCCCGCGCCGCATGGTCTACCTGGAGGCCCTGATCATGGAGGTCAACGCGACGAAGGATTTTTCAGTCGGAGTTGAATGGGTTGCTGCCGGGAAATATAGTTTTTTTGGGGATGATGAGGGTATTATTGGAGGGGCATTCAGAAAAGAGACCAGCAATCTCCCGGACATTACCGATCCAAGTCTGCCCCAACCAGAGGGTTTCTCAATGGGCTTGTTCAGCGAACCAATCATGATTAACGGAGTGCCTTTTCCATCGCTCGGGGCAATTTTCACTGCCTTTAAGAGTGATGAGGATGTACATATCATCTCCACGCCACAGATCCTGACAACCGATAATGAAGAGGCGGAGATCAAGGTGGGCGAGAATGTACCGTATATTACCAGTCAGAACACCACCACCGCCAACCAGGATTATACGAACTACGAGTACAAGGATGTGGGAGTGACCTTGAAGATCACCCCGCAGATCAACCAGGAGAATGTTGTGCGTCTCGAGGTTTTTGTTGAGGTTATCAAGATTAGTGGTGGTGAATTAGAAAGACCTACAACTTTTAAAAGAACTGCCCAGACAACAGTAATTATTCAGGATAAAACCACGCTGGTGCTGGGAGGTATAATAGGCGATGACGTTACGGACAATGTCAACAAGATTCCTTTGCTGGGTGACATACCCGTCCTTGGTTGGCTTTTTAAAAATGAAAGCCAGACGGTCAACCGGGTCAACCTGTATATATTCCTTACCCCAAGGATCATCAGGAATCCGACTGAGGCGCGTGCAGTTACTGAAGAGAAACGGGATCATGCCGATTACCATCATGAAACAGGCTGGGAAGGCGAAACTTTTAAGTACAAGGAAAATACAAGAGAGGTCCTGAAATCAAGGCATATCCCTTCTACGGTAAAAGAAGAGGAGCAGAAAGAAGAGGAACACAAAGAACCGATTCAGATTAAGTGAAAAAAAGAAAATATGGAGTGGTTAAAATAATTTTGAATTAAAATCTATTCCTTGAAACCTTGAAACCTTGAAACCTTGAAACCTTGAAACCTTGAAACCTTGAAACCTTGAAACCTTGAAACCTTGAAACCTTGAAACCTTGAA
>JBDLJI010000086.1:0-7897 GCA_039714455.1 Thermodesulfobacteriota bacterium | reverse complement strand
TATTGATGACGAATATTTTTCCTCATCAAATGATACCTCTACAACGTCTGAAAACTGACGGCCATAGACTCCAAACGTTGAACTCCTGCAAAATACCAACCCGCATTTCTCACGCACATTTCAGCATTCAATAGTGAATGGTGATAGTCTGAGGGTATAGAAACCCGGGCTAGGGGTTAACCCGTACCTGATTTATGCTGTTGTCTTAATTCAGAGTTTTTTGCGGGCTTTTTCAAGTTCCAGAGGACCATCCAGCTGATACATTCTCACTTTCCTGCTCCTGGGAAATTCATATTTAATCAACGTTTTAAGGTGTTTAGAGAGCAAAGCCTTTTCAATAAGTTGCTCTGCATCGCGGTAACCACGCTCTCGCACCAGGATTTTCTCATCATCAAGCAATAGCACCGCGATAGAACGGTTGCGTTTATAGGACAACAACTCAATGCCTTGGGGTGGGTGCAATTTTTCAAGTTTCTGCAAAAGATTGCGTAAGACGGAATCGATATTTACGAGGGCCATCAGGAACTAATTATGGCAGGACATAATCCTGGTGCGAATTACATCCGGATGTGCTTCGATTTGTGATATAATATCATGTGAGATAGGGGATTCAACATCAATGATATTATATCCAATGAGGCCGTTGCTCTCATTTAAATAACTCGCAATATTTATCCCGTTTGATCCAATTATATTGGAGGCAAAGCCGATCATGCCTGGGATATCCCTGTTAATCATGATAAGTCTGGCATGGCAGCTTCCAGATGGAATAGACTCAACGGTGGGGAAGTTAACTGAACGGCTTATGGTGCCATACTCCAGGTAATCTTTCAGTTCTGAAACTGCCAGGCAGGCACAGTTCTCCTCACTTTCCTCGGTACTGGCGCCAAGATGAGGCGACGTCAGCACCCGTGGATGAGCCAGATTCTTATGGTTGGGAAAATCCGTGATATAACCATCCAGCTTTCCTGCATCAAGGGCTCCAAGCACAGCAGCGTCTTCCACAATCTCCCCTCTTGAAAAATTGATCAGTGTCGCGCCTGGCTGCATCTGGGCTATGAACTCACGGTTTACCAGGCCATGGGTTTTTTTGCTCAATGGCACATGTATGGAAACAATGTCAGATTGCTGCAGCACTGAACCAAGATTTCTGGTGAGTTTAACGTCATAGGATAAGGCATGTATATTTTCAAGAGCTGGAAACGGGTCAAAGGCAACCACCTTCATCTGCCTCTGCACCCCGCCATTTGCAACCATTACCCCAATTTTACCTGCCCCAACGACACCCAGGGTTTTGCCTGCCAGTTCCACACCTCGGAAGGCTGCCTTGCGAGACTCCACAGCCTGGCTTATTGCCGCATCGTCCATCCCTGAAAGTTCCTTGCAGAACTCTACCCCTTGGTGGATATGGCGCATTACAACACCCAGCATGGCGAACAATAATTCTGCAACGGCATTAGCATTGGCGCCCGGAGTGTTAAAAACACAAACTCCCTGCTGCGTGGCTTTATCAACCGTAATATTATTTACCCCGGCCCCGGCTCTTGCCACTGCCAAAAGCTCAGAATAGTCATCTATGTCGACCTGGCCGCTACGTACCACAATACCATGGGGATTGGCTTCATCGGGACCAACTTGATAATTTGGCCCGAAAAGTTCCAGTCCCTCCGGCGCTATACGATTGATGGTTTTAATACTGTATGGTCCCATGCTTATTGGGATTACCTGGATTGGAGCCTGTTGTCAAGTGCAACCAACAAAAAGATCGTTTCCTTCTTAATCATGAACAGTATTAGCAAGATTTGTTACAATCAGGGAAGGTGCACCACCAACATTGGCGACTCAATTTACTGGAAGACCTCGAGAGCCCCATTTTTCTCAAAAATAAATGGCCGGATATCTCTAAAAACAAGTTGTCAAGGTTCGTTGCTTTAGACTACCTTGACAACAGCTACTCTGGTTGTGACTTGTTGTATCATTAAACGATTTACGGTGAAATTCCATGATCATCGGGGTCCCGAAGGAAATAAAAGACAAGGAGTTCCGGATTGCCATTGTACCGGCAGGTGTTCGAAAACTTGTTGATTCTGGCAATGCAGTGATCATTGAATCCGGAGCCGGCCTTGGAAGCTCCATTTCAAATGAGGAGTTAGCAGACTCCGGTGCCGAAATAGTGGAAGATGCGAAAACTGTATACAGCAGGGCCGACATGGTCATGAAAGTCAAGGAACCTCTTGAGCAGGAATACAATTACCTGCGTAAAGGTTTGATCCTTTTCACCTATCTGCATCTCGCGCCACTGCCGGAACTCACCAGGATTCTGCTTGAGAAACAGGTATCGGCAATTGCCTATGAGACAGTGGGGTATGATGACGGCTACCTGCCGCTTCTTTCCCCAATGAGTGCAGTGGCTGGCCGAATGTCTGTCCAGGTGGGAGCCCACTTTCTTGAAAAGGAGGCTGGCGGCAGAGGGGTGCTTCTTGGCGGGGTAGAAGGGGTTGAGCCGGGCCGTGTTATAATTCTAGGCAGCGGCACTGTTGGTTCCAATGCTGCCCAGATGGCAGTAGGCCTTGGCGCCATTGTGACCGTTATGTGCAGAAATCCCGCCTGCATGACAAACTTTAATAAAAGTTTTGAAGGAATAGTTAACACACGGCTTGCGAGCGAAGAAGATATCCGTGAAGAGATTAAACGTGCAGACCTGGTTATCGGAGCTGTCCTAGTACCAGGTGCCACCGCACCGAAATTGATTACCAGAGATATGCTTTCACTTATGCAGAAAGGGTCGGTTATTGTTGATGTATCAATTGATCAGGGCGGCTGCACAGAAACTTCCCGCCCAACTACCCATTCTGACCCGGTCTATGAGGTTGACGGCATTATCCATTACTGTGTGGCTAACATGCCTGGGGCTGTTCCGAGAACATCCACCTTTGCCCTGACAAATGCCACGCTGCCCTATGCCCTTGCCATTGCGAATAAGGGGATTATTAAGGCTGCCACAGAAGATTCCTCACTTAAAAAAGGAATTAACACTTTTAGGGGGTTGCTTACAAATAAGGAAGTTGCGCTGGCCCAGAAGAGAAAATATTCGGATATTGGCAAACTTTTATAATTAGCTACCAGCCCCAGAGCAGACTGCGCTTAATCCAGCCGGTCAACCCCTTCTCATGCCTTACCTTGACCCAACCGGCTCCCCGTTCCAGGGTTTTAAACACAACCCCATATTCAGCCTTGCCGACAATTTTATATTTTGTCCCTGGACCGCTGCGGATATTTATACGGTCTCTGCTGTTTCTATTTGTTTTAACAACCAAATGAGGCTTTCTGGAAACTAAATTCTTGTAAATCCAGCCAACATCACTTTCAAAATCGGAGACTTTAAGCCATTTGCCTTTAGAGCCAATGACCTTTAACGGAAAGCCTTTTCCCAGTTCCCATATTATGGGGTACTGAGTGGAAGGGCCTTTTCGCAAGTTCACTTTTTCTCCAGCCACACTGACCATCTTGATGCCTGCCGACAGGGCACAAACAGGCCATGTCAGCAAAAGCAGAAGAAAAAATATCCAGAAAATTCTTTTTGTCGAGTCTTTTATGCAGTTCACTGATTCAGACTTATAATTTTTTTTGTTTTGTTGAAGTTCAATGTTCTGGTTTGCAACCTATTGAGATACAGGCGATACATTAAATTAGCGCATCAGTCTGCTTTGGTCTACGTATCCCGGCTTTACCCCTACTGCCAATCGGAAGCCCTGCAATTTCAAGCGTAATTGCATCAAACTTGCAAGCCTTGTCCATGCATTTCAAACAGGAAATACACTCCGCATTCTCTGGAGATTCGTTGAATTTCACACCCATGGGGCAGACAGAATGGCATTCCTTGCACTGGGTACAATTTTCTTCAACAAGCCGAAGCTTTACCAGCTTAAGATTCTTAAACAGTGCATAAAATGCCCCAAGCGGGCAGGCTGTCCTGCAGAATGGCCTGCTGGCCAGGACGGACCAAACTATAAAACCGATCATAATTGCCAGCTTATTATAAAAAAGAATGCCGATTGTCTGTCCCAATTGAGGCTGCAGAATGAGCATGGGCAGGCCAGCCTCAAGGGTCCCTGCCGGACAGAAATACTTGCAGTACCAAAGCTCTCCATAGCCGAAATCATCTACAACCAATAAAGGCAGGAGAATAACAAAAAAAAGCAAAAACCCGTATTTTATATAATTGAGTTTTTGAGGAATGTTGAACTTCTTTGAGGGAATTTTGTGGAGTAGTTCCTGGATCAAGCCGAAAGGACAGGCCCAGCCGCAAATAAGACGCCCGAAGATTCCGCCCAGAACCCCCATGGTCCCGATTACATACAGACCAAAAAAATTCTGCCCGTTTTCCAGGGCAACCCGTATGCCTGCCATCAACTGCTGTAAAGAGCCAATGGGACAATATGTTGTTGCAGCAGGGCAGGAATAACAGTTCAAGCCGGGGGAGCAGACAACCTTTAACGGCCCCTGGTAGATGGTACGGGTATAAGGAAAAGACCATGAGCCATTTACCAGCAGGGCCAAAATGGTCTGTACCCACTTTCTAACAAGTTCCATTGTTATCCTATACCAATGCAGCTTAAGCAAACCTGGACTGCCTGCTCAAGAACCCTGCCCACTTCACCGGTCATAATGCCAATCATGCCCATGACGAGGAAAAACAGGATAGTGATGAACGGTGCAACTCTTATACTTTTATTATTTTCTGCTCTCTTTTCAGCCATTTCTTCAGAACCTATTCCTGCATCTTTGCAAGCCGGTCAGCCACTGCTGCCTTTTTAGCACCGATTGACACCTTTTTGTCCCTTCGGTCATCCAGGCTTATCTGGGTCACAACCCTATTGATCTTTTTTGAAAAGGGCATCTCAGACAATCGGGCAGCCAGCTTCAAAAGATCCTTTGTGCTACCTTCAATTATTGTACCCATGTCTGTAAGCTCATAGGAAAACCCCGATTTTTCCAGAACTTTTTGAATATCGGCGACATATTCACCAACGCTGGGAGAATTTGTACCAAGCGGTATAATTGTAAGATGCATTAAAGCCATTTTTTCCTCCATCAATTTCTACACTTATTACTTTATACCGACAAAATAAAAATGCAAGAAACAAGAAGTTAACGGCTCGCTTGATGCTGTCTTTACATCCTTCAGCAATTTAATCTTTTTGATTTTATCTGCCCACAATGGTAGAGAAAAATAACTAATTCTTAAGTGTCTTGTTACTTAATTCCTGGGATGGAGTGTCCTAATGGCATATTCAACAGACTTCCTGATAATCGGCACCGGCATTTCCGGACTCTCGTTTGCCTTAAAAGCTGCAAAAATAGGCAAAGTTACCATTGTCACCAAAAAGGCAAAAGTTGATACTGCAACCAACCTTGCCCAGGGTGGAATAGCAGCGGTCCTCTCTGAAGATGACTCCTTTGATCTGCATATTAAAGATACGCTGCGCTCCGGAGCTGGACTGTGCAAGGAAGAGGTGGTCCGCATGGTAGTTGAAAACGGACCTGCCCGCGTACAGGAACTGATTGACATCGGGGTGCATTTTAAAACCAGGACACATGACACCCCTCATCTTGACCTGGGGCGTGAGGGGGGCCATTCAGCACGCCGCATTGCCCATGCCCTGGATCTTACCGGACGGGAAATTGAAAACGCTTTGCTGCATAATGTTGCTCAAAATCCCAACATTCGTTTACTTGAAAATCACCTGGCTGTTGACCTGTTGATTGGGTCCAAAGCCGGGATAAAGCCATCTGAAAACCATTTTGATGACCTCTGTCTGGGCGCCTATGTTCTTGACCGGGATAGCGGCAAGATCGATAACTGGCGGGCCAGGGTAACGGTTCTCTGCTCAGGCGGTTGCGGCAAGGTCTATCTTTATACGACAAATCCGGATATTGCCACAGGTGATGGAATTGCCATGGCTTACCGGGCCGGTGCCAGGGTCGGCAACCTGGAGTTCGTTCAATTTCATCCAACATGCCTCTATCACCCCAAAGCAAAGAATTTCCTTATTTCAGAGGCAGTCCGTGGTGAAGGCGGCCGGTTGATTGACGAAAATGGGTTGCATTTCATGGAAAAATACGACTCCAGAGGAGACCTTGCAACCAGAGACACCGTTGCCAGGGCAATTGATACAGAGATGAAGGCCAGCGGCGACGACTGTGTCTATCTTGATATCAGCCATAAGGACCCGGACTTTATCAAAAACCGGTTCCCCAACATCTATCAGACCTGTTTTTCTTACGGCATAGACATCACAAAGGAACCGATCCCGGTTGTTCCTGCCGCCCATTACATGTGTGGAGGAGTCCTGACTGATATGTGGGGCAGAACAAATATAGAAAACCTCTTTGCCCTTGGCGAGACAGCCTGCACAGGTCTGCATGGCGGCAACCGTCTGGCAAGTAATTCATTGCTTGAAGCTGTGGTTTTTGCACACCAGGCCTACCTGGCCTGTGATCAGGAAAAAGACAGAATTTTAGGTGCAACTTTCCATGAGTCTCCGGAATGGTCCACAGGCAAGGCCAGGAAGATTAATCAAAAGGTGCTGGTCAGCCATAACTGGGATCAAATACGCCGCCTTATGTGGAACTATGTTGGAATTGTGCGAAGCGAAAGACGCCTTGGTCTGGTCAAAAAGCGCTTGGCGCCAATACTCAGGGAAGTAGCGCACCATTTCAGAGATTATTTTCTAACCCCTGACCTTGTGGAGTTGCGCAATATTGCCCTGGTAGCAGAACTCATTGTACAAAGCAGCCTTATCCGCAAGGAGTCCAGAGGGCTGCACTCAATTGTCAATTATCCCATACAGGATGACGTAAACTGGCTCCATGACACTATCCTGTCCCGCAGCGACAAAACAATAAAATCATTTCTTTTGGACCCTGATGAAGATGAATAAGCCCTCTGACGAGGATAAAAAAGAATGTCTGCAACCGGCCGAAAACATCCTTATTTCCACGGGTTTTTCCTCTTCTTGCCTTGTTCATGGGACATTCAACCGCCATGGCGGTGTCAGCCCATCCCCCTGGGATTCTAATAATGTTTCTTTCGGGCTTGGCGATAATGCTGAAAATGTGCATGCCAACAGAGAGCAAATAAAAAAATCTCTTGGCTTCAAGCACCTTGTCTCTGCAAAACAGGTTCACGGTTCTCGGGTGCATACTGTTGATGAAAGCCCGGTAGATGATATGGAAATTGATGCTTCTGATGCCTTGATCACCAATGTACCAGGCATAGGTTTGATGATCCAACAGGCTGACTGCCAGGCAGTTTTTCTGTTTGATCCTGAAAAAAAAGCTATTGGCATTGCCCATGTGGGTTGGCGGGGAAGCATAGGAAATATCATTGCTGAAACGGTTTTTGCTATGAGCAAGGCGTTTTCAACTGAACCGGCTGATGTTAAGGCTGCCATTAGTCCTTCCCTTGGTCCCTGTTGCGCTGAGTTTGTCAATTTCCGCTCTGAACTTCCTGCAGCCCTGCATGGGTATCAGGTTCGGCCCTATTTTTTTGATTTCTGGGCGATCAGCCGCGATCAGCTCTGCGCAGCCGGCATAAGGCCGGAAAATATCCATATCACCGCAATTTGCACCCGCTGTGACCAGGATTTTTTCTCCTACCGCAGAGACAGGGATACCGGGCGCTTTGCTTCTGTGATTGGGCTTACTGAAAGATAAGGTTTCAAGGTTTCAAGAAAAAATTATAATTATATGAAAAAGTCGAGCCAGGGACCACGTTACATTGCCATAGAAATTCTCTGTCGCTGGGAAGAAAGCCGTCTGCCTTTAGACCAGGTAATGGAGAAATATTTTCCCAGTATGGTCCTCGATGATCCACGCGACCGGCAATTAGTTA
>JBDLJI010000085.1:0-7957 GCA_039714455.1 Thermodesulfobacteriota bacterium | reverse complement strand
GTCGGAGTGACAGGCCTGACATACAGTCAGGTCTGATTTGGCCACCGGGCCATGGCTGTCGGCGCCGAGGAAGCTGCCGTCGAGTGGATGCGGAGCAGGTCCGGCCGCATGACAGGAGTTGCCGTTAAAGGTTGCAGAGAAACAACTCGGTGCACCGCCGCTGCCCATGAGGTCAAGACCGTGACAATTGCCGCATTCTGCAATATAGCTTGCAAAACTCCGTTCTATGTTGCCCGGGTGATCATTGTACCAGGTGGCTACATGTGCTTCAAAAAGAGCTTGCGAATTTTCATCGCTGCAGCCGAGGAACAGCGGGGTAGTGAAAAGAACAATCAAGAGAATAAGATATCGCATATTTTTCCCCTCTTTCTGATTAACCGTGACAGGGCGCACATGTCTCTGCTGTTTTCGGATTGCCGTGACAGCGGAAACAGCTTGTCGGATTTATTCGTCCCTCGATGGCATGACGTGAAAGATAATCCCCCCGATGCGGCATTTGACGATAGGGCTGATCGGGGATTTTGTCTGAAGGCTTTAATTCAACGCGAACTGCGTGGCACTCATTACAATAACTCTGCTGATGGCACATATTGCAGACCTGCTCCTGCTGATAGGCGGCAAACCTGTGATTGTCGTACCAGGTCGAAATGTGCGAGAAGAGTTCATACGTGATGTTATCATCCCGGGATTCATGACAATCGGTGCAGATCGGCAACCTGCTCCCAAGATCCAACTCTTCCGGATGTTTGGCGGGCAGTTGGTAGACGGTTGCACAGGCGGCCAGGGTCATGATCAGCAGCAAAAGAAATATTCCAGATTTCATTTTCAAGTATGATGGCATCAGACAGGCTCCGTGTGGTTATTGATTTGAATAAAGGTAGATAAGCGACAGCATGCCACGAAAATCATTGTCAAAGTAAGGGCCACTTTCATAATCGGCCGATACTTTTAATCTCAGATTGTTAGTCACGATTTTTCGGCTGCCGGCTACAGACAGAAAAATAGATGTGTCTTCACCAAATATCGGCTCGCCGTATTTTGCGTAAAGCAGATCACAGCTCAGTTGGTCGAGTAGCCTGTTGCCCGTTATTTCCTTGTAGCCATAGATTCTTGCCAGCAACATATCGTTCCGGTCATTTTCACCTCCCCTGCTCACCCCGAATTCTCCGCCAATACCGGATAAGTCATCAGCGTGCCACATGGCGGTCAGGGCACCGTAATTAGATGCTTCCCCCAGCAGATCATAGTCATTACGGGCCAATTTGATGCCGCCTTCAACGGATTCGGAAAAATTGTGGGTGATATCCACTCCATAAGTCGATAGTTCCTCGGATGTCTGGGCCAGGATGCGGAACGGATTGGCATTGTTTGCTCCGGTACCGAAGTAGTCTTCAAAAGCAAAGAGCTGATAAAAAAGATTGAAACGGGTCTTTGCGACACCGAACAGTGCTTCGTAAGAATGTTCGGCAAAGCCTTCTGTAATAAGGTTGTAGCTGCTGGTTCCGTTAATGAATAGCTTGTTAAAGGAAAGTCCAAAATCGACACCGACCATCTCCTCGGCGTCAGTGCTGTCATTTTTGATCATCTTGTATGAAACGCCGATGTTGTACCTGGCAGCAAGACGGAATCCGAGACGACCGCCATATATGGAGTCACCATCCCGTCCATCAGTATCATCGAGAGAAACCGGCCGGCCACCATAGACTGAGAGGTCAATTAAAGGGCTGAATAATGCTTTCAGATAAAGTCCATTCAGACTTTCATTGGTAACACCGGCAACAACAGACTGGCGGCCGAGACGGGCGATGATTCCCTTTTCGACAGATTGGTATTGCAGATATCCGTAAAGGAGCTCGCCGTCGGCCTGGTCTTCAAAAAAATCATTATCGGTCAGATCAAAGCGGCCCCAGGCATTGGCATGAAATGTCAGAGGATTTATTCCCGGCTCACCCCAATCGATTTCCAGGAACTGATAAGCCGGAACAATCAGGGCGTCAGTTTTGCTGCTGGTGTCCCGTTCAAAAAAACGGACCATAGTTTCCGAGCGGATGCTGACATTTGCCGCTTTGGCTGTATCAAGGTAATTGGAGAACAGGAGAAAAACGCCGAGAAAAACTACCCACAACTTACCTACTTTCATTTCGTCTCCTTCAATTGCTGGTTCCTGAGATGAATTGAAGCTCTGCTGAAAAGTATTTTTCATTCATATTGCATACTCTTTAAAAGCATAAATATATTTTTAAATCAATTGATAATAAAACTCCTGCCAATTAAAAATAAGGGAAACTATGTAATTGTTTCCAGAAAAGACCCTACTTTATACTTTTCTCATAATATATATGAGATATTCTCTCCAAATTCTGTCTAAATCCTGAAAAAGTATGCTGAACTGTTCGCCAAAGGCAAGCCGATACAGCCACATCTACTTTGTCGCATGGAATTTTGGCATATTCATATATAGCCAACACCCTGCTTCGCGTATCTGCAACTGTCTCAGCTTGTGAGAAACCCGGGTTATGGGTGAAGTTTAACAAATAATGCCCAGGAACAGGACTCAGCCCTTATAGAATTGACACTGTTGATAAGCCATTACGCTTGACAAAAAAGGCTCTGGCATTATAAGCAACATAGTTTGTTCTGATTTTTTGAGCGGATATTATTGAAATGCATTCTGCAAACAGAAAAATGCAATAGTCTTCCATGCGATTTTTAATTCACGTACTACAGTCTAATTTCCGGGTGAAACTGCTGGTGCTCCTGCTTTTGACAGTATTGTCAAGCCTTGCAATCAATACAAGTGCAAAGGAGCCCCCCTGTTCCTATGTGTTCGGCATGTCCACAGTTTTATCCGGCCCTTCTGCCTATCTCGGAATTAATATGCGAAACGGTGTATTGGCGGCTCTGGAGGAGAGCAATCAACAGGGTGGCATCCAGGGGAGAGATCTTTGCCTGATAGCTCTCGACGATAATTACGAGCCTGAAATGACAGTACCCAATATGCACAGGCTGATCGAACAGGAAAATGTTCTGGCTATCATTGGTAATGTAGGCACACCCACAGCAATTGTCTCAGTGCCGATCGCCAACAGGAACCATGTCCCTTTTCTGGGTGCTTTCACCGGAGCAGGTATTCTGCGCCGGAATCCACCCAATCCGTACGTTGTAAATTACCGTGCCAGTTATGCAGAGGAAACTGCAGCCATGGTACAGGCGCTTATAACTCACGGTCGGCTTCAACCAAATGAAATTGCCTTTTTTACTCAGAGAGATACCAACGGGGATTCAGGTTTTGCCGGTGGGATTGCTGCCCTGAAAGAAAACGGTTTAAAGGATGAAACACAGATCACCCATGGAACGTATGAACGGAACAGCCTTGCAATTGAAAATGGTTTGGCTGATATACTTCTAGCCGAACCTGAACCCAAAGCTGTCATTATAGTCGGCACATATGCGCCTTCTGCAAAATTCACAAAACTGGCTAGAAAATACGATCTGAAATCTCTGTTTCTCAATGTTTCATTTGTTGGCGCTGCCCCTCTGGCCCAAGTCCTCGACCCGGATGGGGATGGAGTAATAGTCACCCAGGTAGTGCCTCATCTTGACTCATCTCTACCGATTGTCCAGGATTACCACAGAGCCATGCACCTCTTTGACCCATCAATTGCCCCCACATATGGATCATTGGAAGGTTACATCTCAACACGAATTCTTTTACATGCCTTGAAAAAAATCCCGAAAGAAATTACACGGGAATCGATAATGAATGGCCTTGAAGAACTCGGACAATTTGACCTGGGATTCAATACACCTCTTAAAATTTCCAGGACTGAACACCAGGCCAGCCACCAGATCTGGCCAACAATAATTCGTAAGGGCAAGGTTCTTCCGTTTGACTGGAACCACTTGAAAAATATGCCATGAATGTTCAAGCGGAAAATAAAAAACAAAAAGGAAATCCTGTAAGGCTTGTCTGGCTGATAACGCTGCTCAGCTTTTCTGTCGGTGCATTTATGGTTTACCTTGTCTGGTCTACCTTCACTGACTTACGTACTGATAGGGACAGGTTGTTTGAGTTAAAAGAAACTTTAAATTCCATGCAGGCGAATCTGGAGAACAGCCTGGCCAAAAAAAAATCTGAATTGTCAACCCTTCTGGAAGGAACGATTGAAGATAGCAACATAGCCGAAAACACCCATCTGCAGAATCATGTCAAAGACTATCGCAAGATAACATCCAGTAAGGCCCTTGATCCAGTTTTCGATCAACTCGAAAAAGATATCAACTCTCTTCTCACCGTCAAGCATAAATTAACCTGGTGGGCAAGTGCATACAACAGGACAGTTCCCAGAATTCGCCAGACGCAAAAAGAGAGACAGTCCATTGTTGAACGGATTTTCGAAACTGTGGATAAGGCAGAGGGACAGCAGCGTTTGGAGCGTGCTGTGAAAATCAGGCAGATACGGCGCAATGCTCTCAAAAACTCCAATGAAATCAGCATCTCAGATATTAATGAAATTGTTGCCTCCAATGATTTTTCCATTATACGACGAAACATTACTGACTTGGTTCAATTTAGCGAACGTTTACACATCATAACCGATCCAGATAACCTTACAGACCTTAAGGATAATAAAATAAGGACACTGCTTGTCAGAATACGCATGAATACACAGCCCTCCAAGGACGAAAAATCTACTGACAAGATACAACTCAACAATCTGCTGGATGATTATGAAACAGCATTGTTCGGCCAGGGATACAGAATAGATACTAAACACCAGACAATTATCCTTGGTCATGACGGTGAATACGACCTTATCCTTGACCGGTTAAAAATGGTTAAAGAAAGGGAAACTCTTCGTACAAAAATAAACAATATCTATGATAGCACCGGAGTGGCATTAGAAAGAATCTTATCCGTGACCGACATTATTACCCAACAGAAATCTACGAAAGATGAAAAAGTACTGAAACAGGCCTGGCTTACCATGATTATCATATTGCTTGTCACCAGTATGATCTATGCAATGCTGGCCTACGAAATTATCTTGGCTGCCAAGCAGCAGATAATGGCGATTGAGGACTCCAATACCGAACTGGAAGCAATGGCTGATGAACTGAAAAAATCAGAGGAGCGCCTGCACCGGTTGTCATCAGATCTTTTTTCAGTGCAGGAAAACGAAAGAAGAAGAGTCTCACTGGAGTTGCATGATGAACTGGGACAGTCCATGGCAGCCTTGAAAATGCAGGTTGGTTCTATTGCCAGACGGTTGGGAGATGCCCCGACAGAAGAGCTAAAAACCACTTGTAGTGATATGCGGGACAACATAAACCAGATCATCGAAAACGTACGCAGGCTGGCCAAAGATCTCAGTCCGGTGGTTCTGGATGACCTTGGTCTGCAGGCAGCAATTGAATACCTTGTGAATAATTTCTTAAAAATCTATAATGTTAAAATCGATTACAGATATACGAATATAAATCACCTCTTTGATGAGGACTCGCAGCGCATAATATACAGGATTCTACAGGAAGCCTTAAACAATATAGGCAAACATGCTCAGGCGAAAAATGTCTCACTCATCATTGAAAAAAAAGATCGTGCAGTTCAATTCACAGTCAGGGATAATGGCAAAGGTTTTAATGTCTGGAAAACTCTGGATAAAAAAGATACCGACAGGGGCATGGGACTTGAGGCAATGTCAGAACGGGTTCGCATTCTTGGTGGAAAAATCAATATTGTAAGCCGTCCCGGTATAGATACCACAATTACCTTTACCGCTCCTATCAGATAACAAGGAGGCCACAATGGCAAAGTGCAAAATTGTTTTGGCAGATGATCATGTCCTGATCCGGCAGGGTTTAAAAAAGCTCATTGAGGAAAATAAGTCACTTGAAGTGATCGGCGAGGCCAGCGACGGTCTGGAACTTCTCGATGTGCTTGCTACCACCGTGCCTGATTTAATCATCCTCGATATCTCAATGCCGCATCTACGTGGCATCGAAGTGATAAATGAAGCCAAGAGACTCTGCCCTGAAGTAAATATTCTCATGATAACCATGCACAAGAGCGAGCAGTATTTCCTTTGTGCCATGTCTGCCGGAGCCGATGGCTATCTGCTGAAGGAGGACTCTGACACCGAGCTTTTAAATGCAATTGATGTGGTTATGCATGACGATATGTATATTTCTCCACATCTGGCTGAAGAATTTACCGATGAAGTTATCAAGGCTTACCGTGAAAAAGGCGTATTTCCATGCGAAACCCTGACTAACCGTGAAATAGAGGTTTTAAAACTTGTCGCTGAAGGACTGACCAGTAAAGAAATAGCAGAAATGCTATCCATAAGTATCAGGACGGTGGAACACCACCGGGCCAACCTTTTAAAGAAACTCAACCTGAAAAATACGGCGGATCTGATAAAGCATGCCATTCAAAACGGCTTTATCCACGCCATCGACTAATCTCAAAAGGCACATCCCTTCAATTTCCATGGGAACATTTAAAAACCTGAAGGAGGAAACAAATGACTCACTATACTAACAACTATTCCTGGTTGATGGAAAAATTCAGCAAGGTGATGGAAAAACACCAGGACCTCGGGAAGGCAGTACGCGAAGCTGGACCAATCGACGAAAAAAACTCCCAGCTTATCCAGCTTGGCGCGGCTGCCGCGATCAAGGCTGAAGGCGCGGTGCATTCCCATGTAAGGCGCGCTCTGGATGCCGGTGCATCACCTGATGAGATACATCATGCCATTATTTTATTGACCAGCACCATAGGATTTCCTTCAGTGGCGGCGGCCCTCTCCTGGGCAAAGGATATTATCGAAGGCTGAGGCAAAACATGAAAGACACTGTAGAGAAAACGGCTCTTCACCCTGAGCAGCAAAAAGAACTGGAAGATCGCCTCCATAAGGCATCCGACAAGAACCGCGTCCCCTGTGCCAGTGCTCTGCAAATCGCAAAATCACTGGGAATCTCTGCCGCTGAAGTTGGCAAAACCGCCAATAAACTGAAAATCAGAATAAAAAAATGCCAGCTTGGCTGTTTTTAAATAGTACCTGCGAGTTCTGCATCATCTATGAAATCCGAACATGAAGCCCTTATCATACGAATGAAGGGGGATGATATTGAAGAGGTGGCTGACCAGGTTGCCTCTGAGATAGGTTTCACTCTTAATGTCAATCAAAAACAGGTAGTCACTCTGCTCTGCACCCCTACGGAACTTGATGCCATGGCAATCGGCTTTCTGCTCTCCGAAGGTATTCTTAATAAAAGGGAATCGCTGCTTGATGTGCAGGTGGATGAAGAAACGTTTACTGTTTCTGTAACCATGAAAGATCTTCCGGACGACATCGATGCAACCTTTAACAAGAAAACTATAACTTCCGGCTGCGGTCGGGGTATAACCTACACCGATACGTCCAGCTTGAAAAAACTGCCTGCAAACAAGTCACTGACAAAGATTTCCTCCGGAGAGATTAAGAGTCTGATGAAAAAATTCAGGTCGATTTCAGCACTCTTCCTTAAAACAGGAGGCGTCCACTCAGCAGCCCTGGCTGACCAGGGTCAAATTGAACTTTTTTCTGAAGATATCGGGCGCCATAATGCAGTGGATAAACTCATTGGCAAGACCTTTCTCGCCGGAATTCCGATTCAGGATAAAATATTACTCTCAAGCGGCAGGATCTCAGGGGAGATAATGACCAAGGTCATCCGCAACCGCATACCCATCCTGATCAGCCGTACAGCTCCAACCTGCATGTCCATAACCTACGCTGAGGATCATGGTGTGACCCTGATCGGCTTTGCCCGGAGCAACCGGATGAATATCTATACCCATCCCCAGAGAATAGTTTTATAGGGTACAAGGGTGAAAGGGCAAAGGGCAAAGGTGAAAGGAGAAAGAGTGAGGAGTGAAGAGAAAAAGATTAATGAAAAAGGTTTCAAGGGT
>JBDLJI010000084.1:0-7992 GCA_039714455.1 Thermodesulfobacteriota bacterium | reverse complement strand
ATTCTTCCATATGGGCACGGGCAGGACCATCCGGCATTGTTTGGCAATTCCAAAGATTTTTTATGAGCACTGGAAAAATAACTGCCAACAGAAGGAAGAAAAGCAGAAAAATGATGGATTCGCCCCATTCTGAAGAGGCAAGCATTCTTGACAGTGGCAAAGGCAGAATTTTGAGAAAGTCAGCAATGAAATTGATAATGAGCCAGGGCAGGACTATGGGAAGATTAAATTTAATATTTTTGATAATAAATTCTTTGGCAGAATAGTGCCGCCCGAAAATTTTCTGGTAATTTTTTCTAGCAGCAAACCAGAGCAGAGAAAGGTAAAAGAAAAACAGGGCAAGACCACCTAGGCTCAGTAATACAGGCAAATTTTCGTTTAAGGAGAGGAAGGAAAAGTAATATTTTATATCAAGCAGATAGACATCAATGGCAAAAATGAAAATAGCGAGAAGTGAAAATTTCTGTTCAACTGCAAAATATTGTTTGTCGGTGGAGACCCGCCCTTTGGAGTGGGCATGGTGGAGAAGATAATGATATGCTCCTCCCTTTGCCAGGAAAATAATTAAGGCTGCAGTGAAGGGGATTTGGGGCGCATCCGGAATACTTCCGGTAGAGAATATGATGATGACTGTGATGAGGTAGAGAAGGTTGTTGTAGATCAAGGCTGTGACCGATTGTGATTATAAAAGTCGTAATTTAGAAACAGGAAAAGCGAAATTTTAAAAAACGGAAAATAGGCTGTCAGAAATATTCAAATATTTAACTTACAGCATGGAGACGGTTAAAAGAAATGATTTTATTTGCATCAGTGGTGAAGCAATAGCAAACCCCATTCAAAATTTAACTATTTAGCGGTTGACAAAAAAAATTGTCTGGGGTAAAAAAATAAATTCGGTTTTTTGGGATGGGCCTATAGCTCAGTTGGCTAGAGCCACCGGCTCATAACCGGTCGGTCCCTGGTTCGAGTCCAGGTAGGCCCACCAGCTAAGGTGTCCATCCTTGTATTTTATCAATAAGTGAGCTTTTGACTGTATGCATTGCCCTGCCGGCTATCAATATGCAGTTTTTGAGCCTATTGCAATAATACAAAATGAAATGGCAGGTAGATAGTAATAAAATTGTGGCTTCAAGGTTCTATCGACTGAAGGAGTGGCCGCGGAGGTTCATTCTCAAAGGAGAAGCCGCAGACAGTTTTCTTGATTGAAAGAAAAGGTACACCTGAAAAAGAGGTGTGCCTTTTTTCTTTGTGATAAATGACAGCATCCTTTCGGCGTGAGATGGGAACAAATTTAACTGTAAAAGACTTGCTTGAAATTCTGGATAAGGTCGCTGCTTTCGGCCTGGCGGAACAATGGGACAATGTCGGCCTGATGGTAGGAGATCCCGGCAAGCAGATACAGGGTGTCCTTGTGGCGCTTGACCCTACAGAAGAAGTACTTGCCGAGGCCGGGGAATGCGCTGCGGACTGCATCATTACCCATCACCCCCTCATTTTTAACCCCTTAAAAGCAATATATACTAATCAGCCACTGGGCAGGTTTCTAAGCCAGGCGTTGAAGAATGAAATATCGGTAATAGGCTGTCATTCAAATCTGGACCAGACTGTAGGTGGAGTGAATGATGTACTTGCCACCAGTCTAGGCATGGTGGATGCAAGGGTTCTTGCTCCAACCGGTAATGATCAGGAGACATCAGAGAGTCTTGCAGCTTTAGATATCGGGTTCGGGCGTGTTGGTCGTCTTGCCGAAACTTTGAGCCGGAAAGCATTTATTGAGCGCCTTTGTGCCGTTTTTAATTTGCCGGCCCTGCGTGTGGCAGGCCAGATACCTGCGGACATAAGCACTGTGGCAGTGTGTGGCGGCAGTGGTTCTGAATTGGCGGAAGCAGCGTTAGCCAGGGGAGCGCAGGTGTATATAACAGGTGAAGTAAAGCACAGTACGGCAAGATGGGTTGAGGCCTCTGGTTTCTGCATCATTGATGCAGGCCATTTTGCTACTGAGAACCCGGTTGTAAAATCGTTGGTTAAAGTGCTTGAGGGTGTTTTTGCTGAAAGAGGGATGAGTATCCCGGTTCAGCCTTCTGCAAAGCAGCAAGATCCCTTTACTTACCATCAGCCCGGAGTTTAAGAAATATAATTATAGATACATACGGTGATGCAGAAATCAATACAACAGACAAATTAAGAGTCGTAAAATAACGTTAGCTATCGAGGAGACAACCATTGAATGAAGAGATTAAGCAGTTGACAGAACTGCAGGTACTTGATCTGGAAATCGCCATGTTTGATGCTGAAATCAGTTCTGAGCAGGATGAGCTTGCAAAAAGAGTTGAGGCATTTGATGAACGCCAGGCATCCATCATTGAATTGAAGGATAAAATTGAAGCATCAGAAGCGCAGCGGCGGGAATGTGAAGCAGAACTTTCTGACGAGGTAAACCGGATTAAAGAGCGTCAGTCTAAAATGATGCAGGTGCAGACAAACCGTGAGTACCAGAGTTTGTTGAAAGAGATTGAAGACGCCAAGAAAAACATGAAGGAAAAGGAAGAGGAAATTGTCAGTCTTATGGAGACCAGTGAAGCCAATAGTAAAATTATGGCTGAGCAGGAGAATCTGACAGCGGATGAAAAAACGGCCCTGGACGAGGAAAGTGACAAAGCCAAAAAGCAATCTGCAAAAATAGAAAGAAAAAAGAAAAAAATTGTTACAAAGCGTAAAGCCATGGCAAAACATATTGATACTGCAGTTCTGAGAAATTATGACATGCTTCGTACCCGGCGAAACGGCAAAGCAGTTGTTGGAGTAATCAAAGGCGTTTGTCAGGGATGTTTTATGAGTATTCCTCCCCAGCATTTTAATAATATTTTGAAAGGAGACAGGATGCTCAACTGCCCTATCTGCCAGCGCATCCTTTTTCATGATCCGGAGACCACTGAGGAGTGAATCCCGGCCGGATAAATTCTGATATAATGAGTCAGGCTGCCGGAGTTCCTCATGTTCTGGTCAAAAAACTGCCTGACGAGGCTTTTACAGGAATATTTCCAGGACCTGTCCCCCAAGCAGGTAAGAAATATCCTTAAACAAGCTATTGGTATTCATCTGCAGTAATAAGCGAAATCACTTTACACAGTAACTCCAAACTCTTACTATGAAATATGGAGTGGGCGCATGATCGCTGGTCCTTGGGCCAGAGGAAAGTCCGAACTTCACAGGGCAGGGTGGTTCGTAACGCGAACTCCGAGTGATCGGGGGAAAGTGCCACAGAAAATATACCGCCCGTCTTTGACGGGTAAGGGTGAAATGGTGAGGTAAGAGCTCACCGCTTTCATGGTGACATGAAAGGCAGGGCAAACCCCACCCGAAGCAAGATCAAATAGGGAAACGTTTGAGGGCTGCCCGTCCGATGTTTCCGGGTAGATCGCAGGAGGTGCCGGGTGACCGGCATCCAAGAGAAATGATCATGGCCCGCATGCGGGTACAGAATTCGGCTTATAACCCACTCCAATTTTATTCAATGGAATCCTTCAAAGTCGCCGCCATCATCCCAGCCGCCGGAAGCGGCAGCCGTATGGGGTTGCCTTCCCCAAAACAGTTTTTCGAGTTGGATGGGACTCCTATCCTTATCCATACACTCCGGGTATTTCAGCAGGTAGAGTCAATCGGGCTCATCATTGTAGTTGTGCCGCCTGAAAGTTGTGCGTGGGCTGAAGAACAGGTGCAGAGACATAATCTTTCCAAGGTATTGAAAGTGGTGCCAGGAGGCAAGCACCGGCAGGATTCCGTTCTGGCCGGCCTTGAAGCTTTGCCTCAGGAGGTTGAACTTGCGTTGGTGCATGACGGTGTCCGGCCATTTGTCCCGGTGCCTGTTATAGAAAATTGCCTGAAGGAGACAGTGAAGAATGGTGCGGCAATGGTTGCGGTCCCTGTTAAGGATACCTTGAAGGCAGTTTCTGCAGAGAAAGAGGTCGAGCAAACCATTGACAGGTCAGGGGTCTGGCAGGCGCAGACACCTCAGGCTGCAGAGGTCTCGCTGCTGAAAAAAGCATTTGCCGACGCGGCAAAACATAAAGGTTTTATTGCCACAGATGAGGCCGCATTACTGGAACGCATCAATATCCCAGTGAAGGTGGTTGAGGGGTCAGAGAGAAATATAAAAATAACCAGACCGGAAGATCTTATTCTTGCAAAGGCCATACTCATGGAAAGTCGGGAAAACAATAATATTTTAGAGGAAAATTGCCAATATCGCAGTGGTTATGGATATGATGCGCACCGGTTGGTGGCGGGCCCGCCCCTTGTCTTGGGGGGGGTTACTGTTCCCCATGAGAAAGGGCTGCATGGGCATTCCGATGCCGATGTGTTGACCCATGCTTTATGCGATGCCATGCTTGGTGGTGCCGGTGCCGGCGATATCGGTCAGCACTTCCCAGACACTGATGAGAAGTTTAAAGATATCAGCAGCTTGAAGATTCTAGAAACCGTGTGTGATCTGGTAGAAAAAAGGGGATATGCCCTTCATAATGCAGATATAACCATGGTGGCTCAAAAACCAAAACTGGCCATTTATTTTGAGACCATGGGAAAAAATCTTGCCGCAGCATGCGGTGTTGAACCTGCTTCCATAAATCTTAAAGCCACAACCACAGAAGGGATGGGATTTGAAGGAAGAGAAGAAGGTATGTCAGCCCATGCTGTTGTGATACTCAGAAAGAAATAAGCTGTTAGCTCTCAGCGTTCAGCTAAAAAAAATTATTGCTACCTTTTTACTCCTAACCTTGCGTTCTGCCCCTTGACCCCTCGCCACCTTGAAACCTTGACCCCTGCTTTTTGTATCTTTTTATCTAATCATTTAAGTAATACGCCCTTTCGACCTTATGAATCGCGCCTTTCGGGGTGAGGGTGCTGGAGTAAAGTTTAAAGTCGTCAATTTGAAAAGGTTCCTGGCTGAATAGTCCATTACCGGAGAGGAAATCGGCAACTTTTTGAAGCGGAGTGTTTTTCAGTCGTGCAAGTGTTATATGCGGAGAAAATTTCCGACCTTCAGGCTCTAAACCGATTTTCAAGAGTGCACCATCAATTTTTTTTCTCAAAAGCTGCAATGGCTTATTTTTTTCCAGGCCTACCCAGATAACCCGCGGTGCACCTCGTGGCGGAAAATGTCCTACTCCCTTCAGTTGTATGTCAAAAGGTGAAATACTTATTTCTTCAAGCGTATTTTTTATGTCAAGAAACAGCGGGCCATCCACTTCGCCGATAAACCGCACCGTGAGGTGCAGCTGATCAAGAGCAACCCATCGAGCTCCCGGAATGCCAAAAAACATTGTTTCCAGATTTTTTTTCATTGTGCCAGGCAGGTCAACGGCTATAAATAATCTAGGCATGGGAATGATTAATTATTAATTATGAATTCAATAAAGTTTTTTACATAATAATTCAAAATATAAAATTGTTCGCACAAAAAATTATCGTCATACGATACTGACGACGATTGACAGGCATAAAACTTAAAATTGAATTCATATCGTTTGGGGAATTTTATGGAAAACCGACATGAAAATTGTAAGCCCATCCGCTGGGAACCAAAGTGGGAAGCTGTAGATACCGTGCTGCTGGATATGGACGGCACTTTGCTGGATAAACATTTTGATGATTATTTCTGGGAACATTATGTCCCTGAAATTTTTGCAGAAAAAAACGACTTGACTCCCCTGGAAGCCCGAAAAGAACTCCTTGCCCGCTATAAGAGCATAGAGGGAACCCTGGCCTGGACAGATCTTGATTACTGGTCTGAAAAACTAGGTCTCGATATCCCGGCTCTGAAACTTAAAATCAACCACCTCATTCAGGTGCATCCCTATGTGGTTGATTTTCTGAAATATTGCCGGACCTTAGGAAAAAAGGTGCATCTGGTGACCAACGCCCACAGTAAGACCCTGGATATCAAAATGCGAAAAACAGAACTCGGTGGTTACTTTGACAGGATTACCTGTTCCGGGGAGGTCGGCCTTCCCAAGGAAGATCCGGAATTCTGGGAACGCCTGGAATCAATACTTGGTTTTGATAAACAGAGAACTCTCCTGGCTGATGACAATGATAATGTGCTCCAGGCGGCAGAGACTTATGGCATGGGAGTGCTCATTTTTGTTGCCAGGCCAAGCAGCCGGGGCGAGATTCACTATTCTGTTAAATTCCCCTCCATTGTATATTTTAGGGAATTGATAGTTTGATGCTGGTGTTGCCATAAACAGTGGCAATATCAGCTCTGCTTCACCTTATTAAAAGTAAACAGTGTGGCAAGTGTGAAAAATTCATATTGCGTCCCTTATTTTTTTCTGTCAAATTAATGACTCATACGCCTATCCAGATGCCTTATATTCCCAGAGGGAAATATGAACCGTTCAAGAACACAAAGTGAAAGTTTTCAGTCTCTGGAAAAGAAGAATCGCAAATTCAAAATTTTGCAGGAAATTCAGAAAAAAATCGGCGCTGAAAGAGACATAGACAAACTTCTTCCCCTTATTATAAGCGAGATATCGGATTTAATTGAAGCGGAAAGGACCTCCCTTTTCTTAGTGGATTGGGAGACCCTGGAGTTGAGAGCAAAATTCGCTGAAGGGGTAGCTAATGATTCGATAAGCATAAAATTACGAATGGGCATTGTTGGTTGGTCAGTACTTTCAAAACAGGTTGTCAACATTGCCAATGCCCATGAACACCCCTATTTCAACCCTGATATCGACCAGATCCTGGACTATAAAACTGAAAGTATTCTCGTTGCCCCGATACAGGACAATAAAGGACATATTGTCGGAGCGCTTGAACTGCTTAACAAGGATACCGGCTCTTACAGTGATGCGGATATGGCCTTGATCAGGGAGAAAGCCCACGCGCTTGGCCAGAAAGCAGATTTGTCCCTTGCCGACATGGGGCCCAGCGAGGCAAAAACACTGGTTCAGGAATTAATGGATCAGACAAATAGCGAACGTGGGTCGCTTTTCATTGTTGACCAGGAAGCCAGCCAGCTCTGGTCTGCATACGCCCACGGCCTGGAAGAATCCGATATAAACCTGAACATGAAACTCGGCATTGCCGGATTGGTTGCTGTTTCCGGACAGGTGCTTAATATCAAGGACGCAGTAAAGGACAAGCGTTTCGACTCCGGTATTGACAAAAAGACCGGCTACAAGACAGAGACAATCCTCGCCCTGCCAATAATAGATCATAGCGGCGAGACTATCGGCGTAATAGAGGTAATCAACAAACAGAACGGCACATTCACCGATGCCGATATTGATATCCTCAAAGGACTATCTTCAATAGTGGCCATCGCCATCGTCAATGCCATGATGTTTGCTGAACAGGAAAAACAGTTTCAGAGCATTCTTGAGGTGATGGCAGCCTCCATTGACGCGAAAGATACGTTAACCGCCGGTCACTCCATTAATGTAACCCGTTTTGCAGTGGGAATTGCCAAAGAGCTTGGGTTCAATCATTCTGAGGTCGATGTCGTCAGAACAGCGGGACTCCTTCATGATTACGGCAAACTGGGGATTGACGATCATATCTTGAAAAAAACCGGCAAACTGAATGAGGAGGAGTATAAGCACATAACGAAACATGTGACCATTACCCGCAATATTCTTGAGAAGATGTGTTTTGCCCGCAAGTACAGGAATGTGCCAATTATAGCTGCATGCCACCACGAGAGGTTAGATGGCTCGGGCTACAGCGGACTTAAATCGAAGGAAATTCCGTTTATGTCAAAAATCATTACTGTTGCCGATGTCTTCGAGGCCCTGACCGCCGACCGCCATTACCGGAGTGCCATGCCGAAGGAGAAGGCCCTGGCCATTCTTCGGAAAGGGGTTGACGGTGGAAAATTTGACGGCAATATTGTCAATGCCCTGGTGAATTACCTGGACAAAACATCCAGCTAGAGCCATGCAGTGTCTAGTGATTTCAATTGCTAGCCCGCATTTCTCACGAACATTT
>JBDLJI010000083.1:0-8000 GCA_039714455.1 Thermodesulfobacteriota bacterium | reverse complement strand
CAGTCAGGGTATACAGTCGTCCTTCATTTTTTTTACCAGAAAGGCAAAGGTCAGTCCGGCAATGATGAAGGCCAGTATGATGTATATGATATTCTTCATTTTACAATGATAAGTATTTTAGAGGAAGGTTCGTTTTGTTGTTGAGAAGAGTTTCCCATGATTTCTATGGACAATCGTCTATGCCTCCAGTAGAGTTGTAACTGTTTGATTTTAATGCTAAAGAAATGGACAACCCTAAGCCGGAGAAGTATTTTAAGCATGAATATTTATCATATCCATACAGTGAAAACAAGTAATTACCGTGATGGTGCAGTTTAATGGTCTACCCTGAAATGAAAGGAAAAAATCCGGTGCTGACAGTGGCAGGACAATGCCACTTTTCAGGCATATCAATTCCTTTTCTGCAGGCGCTGCAGGACAATCTAACCATTGACAATCCTAAATACAAGGATGCCAGGAAGTATGGGCGTTGGGTGGGTAAGCACTTCAAGCAGAAACTCTTTTTTTTCGAGTTGGATGAAGCGGGTATTCTCTTTCCCAGGGGGTTTGCCGCCCAGGCAGTTGCACTGTGTAAGAGATACATGGGAAGGGTCCCTGTTATTGAAGATTTTCGCCGCAGGCTGACAGAGGTAGACTTCAGTTTTCAGGGTGAACTGCGATCATACCAGCAGAAGGCGTCACAGGATATTCTGCGTAGACATTTCGGTGTGCTTGTCGCGGCCACCGGATCCGGCAAAACTGTTATAGCCCTTGAAGTAATAGCAAGGCGTCGTCAGCCGACCCTCATCCTGGTTCACAGCAGAGAATTGATGTACCAGTGGGAAGAACGTGTCAGGCAGTTTCTGGGGGTTCAGGCCGGGCTCATTGGTGACTCAAAATTCGATATCCAGCCGCTGTCCATTGCAATTGTCAATACTGCCCGGAAAAGGCTTGATGAGTTGACCCCATGCTTTGGACATTTAATAGTTGATGAGTGCCACCGGGTTCCGGCAACGCTTTTTACCGAGGTAGTCAAAAGATTTGATTCCTATTTCATGCTCGGACTTTCAGCAACCGCCTACCGCAGGGAGGATGGCTTGACCCGTCTGATCTATCTCTTCATGGGAGAACGGGCCCACCAGGTTGACCCGAAAGAACTGACTGCAGCTGGAGCGGTCCTGAAACCGGAATTCATACAAAAAACAACCAGTTTCAAATATGTTTTTCGGGGGAATTATCAGGCCCTGATGAACTCCTTGACAAAAAACGAAGCGCGCAGTCAGCAGATTGCTGAGGATATTTATGCAGAGGCCATGAAAACAGAAGGTATAGTTCTTGTTGTCAGTGATCGTGTGGCTCATTGTCGGAAACTGGCGGATCTGCTAGCTGAAAAAGGTCTGCAGGCAAGTGTCCTGACCGGTAAACAATCAATGGCCGAGCGCTCTGAAATAGTTGCATCGGTTCATCGTGGCGAAATCAAAGTCCTTATCTCAACACTGCAGCTCGTGGGTGAGGGGTTTGATGCAGCAGGCCTTGCCACTCTGTTTCTCACCACTCCTATAAAGTTCACCGGCAGGCTCCAGCAGGTTGTCGGCCGGATCCGCAGGCCGGCTTCCGGCAAACAACCAAGAGTAATAGATTACGTGGACGAGCATGTCGGGGTTCTGAGAAATTCTGCCAGAATACGGCGCCAGGCTTATGATATGGACAGATATGATCTTTAATCCGTGATGAAAAATTGTTAAAATCGGTTGAGCCCCATGTTATTAAATAATACTTTAGAAACAGCGTTAAATTATATACTGCACCTTTGGCTGACGGGTTCAGGATGTTGGCTGGGCTGCATTATAGTATAGCTTGCAACTCATTGATAATAATGGTATTTTAATTTGCCATAAAAGAGTGCCTGTTTGTCTGTGTGAAGGTTGCTGTGGTGTATATAGTATTATGAGCAAAAACGAAACGCAGTTGTAATGGCTATTGCAGGATAATTTTGTTCAGAAGTAGAGCCTAAAACAAGGATCTCCGGGGGTAGAAATGAAAGATGAAAAGGCTGCCAAGGCCCTTATCAAAAAGCTGGATAAGCTGCTGCGCAGTAGAATGGCGCCAATTTATAAACGGTACGGGGTTTCCATGCAGGATGTACTCACGCCGCTCATGTGGAAGCCTCTGGTGTTAGTTATCGGCAATTACTCATCAGGCAAATCGACGTTTATCAATGAACTCCTCGATATGCCGGTGCAAAGAACCGGCCAGGCCCCGACAGATGATTGTTTTACCATTTTGACATGCCCGGCAGAGGGGGAAAGTGAAGAGGAGGTCCCCGGCGGAACAGTTGTCAATGATGAGCGCTTGCCGTTTGCACCGCTCATGCCCTTTGGTGAAAAGCTTTTTGCGCACCTGCGTCTGAAAAAGGTGAAATCCCCGATCCTGGAGAACTTCGCTATTATCGATACGCCGGGCATGCTCGATTCAGTAACCGAAAAAGACCGGGGCTATGATTATCTTGGCGTTATAGGTGAACTGGCCAGGCTTGCTGATTTGATTATCCTGATGTTCGATCCGCACAAGGCTGGAACGATCATAGAGACCTACCAGGCTATCAGGAGCACGCTTCCCGGTTCAACAGGCGAGGACAGGGTGCTCTATGTGCTGAACAGGATAGACGAGTGTGATAATGTCCCCGACCTGGTACGATCCTACGGCACCCTGTGTTGGAACCTGTCACAGATGACGGGCCGTAAGGATATTCCCCGGCTATACCTGACCTTTGCAGCCAAGGAAGGAGACTCGCCCCCTCAAGGTGTCGAGTCATGGGTCAGTGAACGGGATGAATTGAAAGGCGCTGTTGAGACCGCACCGACCATGCGCATCAATCATGTATTCCAGGAGGCTGAGCGGGGTGTTCGGGAACTGGATTTACAGGCTGAAGCCCTAGCTGCTTTTAAAGACGGCTTTGGGGTTCTGGCCCAGAAGGCTTTAAAAATAGGCATGTTGATTTCGCTCCTGGTGTTTTTTTTCGGTGACCTGGCCCTTAAACTGGTTGCCGGGATGCCGCAAAAAACCTTGATAGGCTCCCTCTTCTCAGGTCAGTTTGATGACAGTGTCCTTGTTTTTCCATCTCTTGCCGCCCTGCTGCTTCTCGTTTTGACAGCAGTTGTCATCAATAGTTTTATCTTTCCCAGGTTTAAGAAGAAGACCCTGGAGGACCTGGACAGTCTCATTCCCTTTGAAACCGCATATAAGAGCGATCTCTGGCGTCGTGTACGCGGCAGGGTTTTAAGCCGCATAGAGGAGGAAGGCTATAAACAGCTCTGGATCAGTCATTCCTGGTACCGGAAGCGTTTGAAGAAAGTCCTTGATAGAGATATCGGGCGCCTTAAGAGTAAGTGGTAGAAAAGAAGCTATCAGCTATCAGCTTTCAGCAAAAGATTAAGGGACAAAAACAGAAAATAGCAGTTTCCTGTTGACAGTTGCTATTTGACTAAATAGCCTTCCGCTGACCGCTGACCGCTGACCGCTGACCGCTGACCGCTGACCGCTGACCGCTGACCGCTGACCGCTGACCGCTGACCGCTGACCGCTGACCGCTATTTTATAGATACGGCTCTATGACCTTATGGAACCTCCTGGCCATGATTTCATATCCGGCTGCATTTGGATGGATGGCGTCGTGCATCAGGTCATTATGGCCCATGAGGCCCTTGAAGACATTTGGGATCAGAAGTGCCCCGGTCTCTTCTGCCAGCTTTTCATATTCATCTTCATAGCCCCGGTCCCAGAAAAGCACCTTGACTCCTCCAACAACAACCAGAGCCTCCCTGGCCTGGATGGCCTCAACAATTTCCCTCAGGTTTTTAAAGGCAATTTTTTTGTCCACGCCGTTTTTCATGTCGTTGCCGCCAAGCGTGACCAGGACGATACGGGGAGCTTTTGACAGAACATCCCTCTCCAGTCGTTGTAAGGCCCTGGCCGTTGTATCGCCTGGTATCCCTGCATTTATGACTGGTTTGCCTATCATTTCAGCCAACTGGGCCGGATAGCTCTTATTTGGTACTGCTCCGATACCGTATGTAAGGCTGTCTCCAAAGCAGATTATATTTTCTCCATTTAAGACAACTGGTTCCCTGCCACCGCATGCTGTCAGCAGGAAGCCGACCAAAAGAAGAAAAAGAGTATTGAAACAGAAAGTTTTTCTTTTCATCAGTAAGTAATAACAAGAGCCAGCTGAAAGGCTACATCAGCAGCTGTAGAGGTGTTTATGTCTTCAGCAATGGAGATATCAAGATAGGCATCATCTGTAAAAGTCAGACCAAGCCCCAGAATCAGCTGTAAGGCAGGGTCGCCCATCTCTTTTATCTCACTGTCATAAAGCGGGGTCTGCGCATCCACCTGCATCTTCAACTGGATAAGGCGCGTGGCCTGCCAGCCGATCCCGACCCTGCCGGCAAGGGCAAAGTTGTTTTGCGCGGCAGATATTACGCCGTCAATATCATCCAGATAAATTCCCGCCAATCCTCCATAGAGGGAAATTCGGTATTTTTCCAGGCTGTATGGATCATTTATAGTCAGGCCGACAGAAAGATCGGTTCCCCCACTTCCGGAAAGTTTGTCAAAATCGCCGGTGGGGAGTTTCAATTCTGTGCTGAAAATGAGAGCCCTGTTATTCCATGGCTTGGTGTAAGCGCTGTTAATTCGAATGTCACCAATATCACCTCCGGATTCAGACATCGCAAATGAGGTTCCGGTAGGTGAAAGATAAGAGATCTGCAACCGGTCGCTGTGGTCTTTGGTTCTGCCGTTTTGCGGCATGTTGAAAAAATCATGCCAGTCATAGATGAAATCATCCAGAAAGCCTCCGCTATGCCTGATATACGGAACCTCAATACCAAGCTGCCAATTATTTCGGACTGCATAACTGAAGCCCAGGCTGGCTCGTGAAGTTTCAATATCAGTTTTAATCTGTTCATTTGCAGTAGCTGAAACATCAAAGGTGTTGCTGATATTGGTAATTACGCCAACCCGCCATTTGCCGGTCTCGGTAAGCGGGCTGTTGTCAAGAGAGGGAAGACCGAAGATCTGTTTAAAAGGGAGCTGGTTTATATTGTGAAAGGCGCGGACCTCAGAAGCCTTTGCCGAATATATCGGCAGCAACAGAATAATAGCAAGAATGGCAAATTTAAAAGGGCGGTTCATGGCATATCCTGTAAAGAAGAATAAATAAGCCTGACAAGTATTTGAATTATTGAAGAAATTCCCTGCCCGTTAAATATAAAACTGCAGAGCGGGATTAAGGTATTTGTCTGGTGTGGATGTCTAAAATAGCCCTGTGGTATTGTCAAGGAAAAAGCAGGTAAATTTTTCCGGGTTTTTTTAAGATAAAACTTGACCTGAAGGTATTCATGTTAATAGTATCCGGTACTAGGTATTTTTACTGGCTTAAGACAGGGTGCGGTATTTCTATCTGACAATTTATACAAATGGATGAGGTGTTTCATGAAAATTACGATTGAGAAGAATGTTGTTGAGTTGGTACCGGAAAACACATCAGAAACCAATTCATTGGAAACGTTGTGGCGGATTCTAATTGACTGTGTCAATGAAACAAAGAATCTGACGCCCATCGGGGAATTTGTTCCAATAAAACAGAATCTTGCCAGATTTGTCATTGAGGGAGTGCCGGGGGGGAAAACCGTTATGTCTGAACAGGTTTCCCCTGATGACTGCACCTATCTCTGCGATATCTGCAACAAGTATATGAATGTTAAGAAAGGCCAGGAGGTTCCGCTCTGCTGCGGCAAGGTAATGGTATCAATCGACTGATTTATTCTTTCTTTTCCCGATTTTATCGAAAAGGGCCTGGCTTTTGAGTCAGGCCCTTTCCTATATCATGCAGCCCAGTGCAGGAAACTTTTTTTTCAGGAGTTTTGTTTGGCTGCCATCCCAGGAATGCAAAAAAGCAAAATAGTTCGAATATCTATCTGTTCCAGGATAACTGCTCAAAAAACATAAAATATACTTTACCTTGGATTACTTCATATTATACTGCAATTATTGTAAAAAAATAGACTGGAATAATTGCGGTCATTTTCATTATGATTAACATTGCCGGTTGCCTTGACATATTGCAATCTTGCAACTATGATGTATTATACGTTGTTTCAAAAACCGTTAATAATAACAATTTTTACATGATTTTGTGTTCTTTACGGCTGGCATTGATAAAACAGGCCGAAAGAACAGTTTTTTAAAAAATCATGAATAAGTTTTGTACATACAACAGCAAAAGGTTATTGATTTCCTTTAATTTTCTGGTATGTGCAACATAACATTTCGGCAGGTTTTTTCTCGGTTTGAGCCTGCCTTCACCTTCAGGTTTGAAGCTGCCGGAATTTTATTGATGTGTCTCAAGGCATAAACAAAAGTTTTGAGACGTAGCGGCAAAGGAGGTCTTCCATGGAAAAGAAAAAGATTGCAGAGAGCATAATAATCAGGGTGGGCGGCGGAATTCGTTCAATTCCGCGTGAACCGATCGAGACTCAGGATGCAATTGAATCACCCCTTGTCGAGTCTGATTTTGACCAGTCTGAAGATATGCATTCCTCGCGACCCGGGCTGGAATCAATCTTAAAGAATAGTAAAGATGAAATTATAAATTAAGACTTCAGACGTATTAGAAATTTTATTATCTGTAACAGCTAATTAGATGCAGACTGTGAATAAATCCTAACAAATAAGAGATTGCGCCTGTGAATGATTCTTTGCAGGAGTTCAGTGCCTGACAGCTGTTTCCATACCTAAATACATTAATACATTAAAGGCCCCTTGTTCAAATGAGCGAGGGGCTTTTCTGTTTTTATCTTGAAAAGACTTAATATATTGATAAATAAAGACGTAATTGCTAGGTTGCCGCTTAAGGTTTCCCCGGTAATATCAGCACAATGATTATGGGAAAATATGCAAGCGCAAAGCAAAATTGATTTCAGCCAGCTGTCTCCAAATATCCTGCATGCAGCAATATCAGGTGTTTGGAGAATTGGCAGCAAACACCCTGCACCCGGGGAAGTACTCAACCGGTTTGCAACAGACCCAAAAATCAAAAACGTCATTATTAATGGTTCTGATCTGCAAGGATGGGACACCACCTTTCTGACCTTTATCAGCGCCATCAGCAAAGAATGTCAAATCAGAAATATCGGGCTTGAGATGCAGGAGCTGCCGAAAGGGGTTGAACGTCTGCTGCATCTTGCCTCTGCTGTGTCGGAGCAGGAGAAAGCCAATCAGCAGATAAAACGAAAGCCTTTTTTTTATATGGTCGGTGAGAGTGCAGTGCATTTTTATGCCTCAACCGTTGAAATGCTCAGTTTTGTCGGTGAGGCAACCCGGGCTGTGGTCAATTTTTTGCTGGGCAAAGCCCGTTTCCGGCGAATCGACCTGCTGATCTATATCGAAGAGTGTGGAGCCCAGTCCCTGCCCATTGTTACACTTATCAGCGTACTCGTCGGTTTGATCCTTGCCTTTGTTGGAGTGGTGCAGCTTAAAATGTTTGGTGCACAGATCTATGTTGCCAACCTTGTAGCCATCTCCATGGCGCGTGAAATGGGAGCCTTGATGACCGGTATAATCATGGCCGGCCGAATTGGAGCAGCCTATGCGGCGCAACTGGGCACCATGCAGGTCAATGAAGAGATCGACGCCCTGAATACCATGGGTATTGCACCCATGGATTTCCTGGTTCTCCCCCGTCTTCTCGCTCTGGTTCTGATGATGCCCCTGCTCACTTTATATTCTGACCTTCTGGGTATTATGGGCGGAGCTATAGTCGGGGTGGGAATGATGGATATATTGCCGGTGCAGTATTTTACCCAGACCCAGGCATCCCTGGATCTGACCAATATAGCGCTTGGAGTTGCCAAGGGTGGGATTTATGCAATTATTATAGCATTGTCAGGCTGTATGCGGGGCATGCAGAGCGGACGCAGTGCAGCAGCGGTAGGTGAGGCAACCACTTCCGCCGTGGT
>JBDLJI010000082.1:0-8015 GCA_039714455.1 Thermodesulfobacteriota bacterium | reverse complement strand
CCTAACAGAAAAGCACCAAATTTATAATACACCAGGGAATACTGGCATCTTCTCAAAACTGACAATTAAAAATAACAATATAACATAATTTTCCCCAAAACTCAAATTTTGCTTTTTTATTCAATGCCCAGAATGGTTTTGCTGATAATTCACACAGAATAAATATAGCTATTCTTTCTGGTTCACTGCATTCATAGCTGCCGAGATTCCCTTTTGCACCAAAATTTTTATTCCTTCAACCACAACTGCCAGCCTCTGCTCGATCACCTCATGCTCATCAGGTCCGAACCTGGCTAACACATATTTTTCAGGGGGAATTGGAACTGAGGGACGTCCTATACCAATTTTTACGCGTGAAAAATTCTTGGTACCAAGATGCTCAATAGTGGAGCGAACCCCTTTGTGACCACCAGCCCCACCGCCTGATACTATCTTTATCCGGCCAAGTGGCATATCCAGATCATCATGGATGACAATAATATTATCGGTTGACAGTTTGTAATACTGTGCAACTGCAGCCACGGCAGTGCCACTGGCATTCATAAACGTTTCAGGCTTGAGTAAGACGACAGACTCATCCCAGATAATGGTTTTAGCTACTAAAGCCTTCCATTTGGATTCTGTGAAAGATACATTGATGCCATGGGCAAGATAATCCAAAAGCATGAAACCGACATTGTGCCTGGTATCAGCATACTGAAGTCCAGGATTACCAAGGCCGACAATTAAGTACATTGTAAAAGTATCCTGTTGCCAATTTGATTAATTCTTTTAAAAAAGAAATATTAACGGGTTGCTATAAACAAAAAGGCCGGGAAAGAGGATATCTGTTTCCCGGCCAAACCTGTTATTTGAAGACTGGATGCGTGAATTATCATTCCTCGGTTGAAGCAGCTGATTCCTCAGCTTCAGGAGCTGCCTCGGCGCCTTCTTCAGCTTCACCTTCCTCTTCTTCCACAATCTCCTCTTCTACCTCAGCCTTTGGTGCAATAACTGCAACACAGACCCTATCCAGTTCTTCTTCAAGGGTAACATTCTCTGGTATTGGCAAATCGCCGCAAGTAATACCGGCACGCCCTAATTCCAATGAAGTAACATCTATAGTAATTTCATCCAGAATGTCTAAAGGCAGCCCTTTAATCTTTACAGTATGTGCCATAATGTTCAGGATGCCACCCATGTCAACCCCTATGGCAGTTCCGGTATATGCAACAGGAACCTCCATGACGATTTCCTTCTCAAGTTCAATTTCAAGAAAATCAACATGCAGCACAGCATCTGTAATCGGGTCTACCTGAATATCCTTAATCAATGCATAATGCTTTTTCTTGCTCTTATCGCCTTCAATATTGAGGCTCAAAACAGCATTATGGCCCTGAAACTTCAAAAGATCTCTAGTCAGAGTTTTTGCATCCATGGCGAGCGCTATGGGCTCCATTTTACCTCCGTAAAGAATGGCGGGTGCATATCCACTCTGCCTCAATTGATGGGTAGCCCCTTTACCGAAATTCTGTCGTAATGAGGCAGCCATATCCTGTTGTATCATTTTTATTTCCTCCTTAAACTCTCTAAACAAAGAGAGAACTCACCGAGTCTTCAGAATGAATTCTCCGAATCGCTTCTCCCAGAAGTTGTGAAACAGAAAGTACTGTTATTTTGCCACATTCCTTGGCCTTACCGCGCAGCGGAATACTGTTCGTTATTACGAGCGATTTAATGACTGATGCTTCGAGTCGTTCAATAGCCGGTCCCGAAAGTACACCATGCGAACAACAGGCATGCACTTCAGCAGCACCTGCCTCCATCAGCATTGCAGCAGCATTACAAAGGGTCCCTGCGGTATCAACCATGTCATCAAGCAATATCGAGGTCTTTCCCTCAACATCACCTATAACATTCATGGCTTTAGATTCATTGGGCCGATCACGACGCTTATCAATAATGGCAAGATCAGACTTTAAACGTTTGGCAAAAGCACGGGTTCTCTCAACGCCGCCGGCATCAGGTGAGACCATGACCACGTTATTAAAGGCATCATTAATATACTCAAGCAGCACTGGAGCCGCATAGAGATGATCGACAGGAATATTGAAAAATCCCTGGATCTGCCCGGCATGAAGATCCATAGCCAGAACCCTCCGCACACCAACAACCATTAACATCTCAGCCACAACTTTAGCTGTTATGGGCACACGAGGGGCAACTTTTCTATCCTGCCTGGCATATCCATAATATGGCAGAACAGCTGTAATCCTTCTGGCAGAAGCACGGCGCAGTGCGTCAACCATGATTACCAGTTCCATCAGGTGATCGTTTACCGGAGTACATGTAGGTTGAATGACAAACACATCCGCTCCACGCACATTCTCCCCAATCTCAACAAATATCTCCCCGTCACTGAATCGTCTGACCTCAACTTTCGACAGAGAAATATTGAGGTGCTTGCAAATCTCATGCGCTAATTCCGGGTTGGCATTCCCAGAAAATATCTTAATAATGTTAGGCATAGCTCTTTATTCGTATAGTTTCTATTTAAATCATATCCGCCAAGTCTTTATCATTCCTACACCTTTGGCAGATTATTTTTCTATGGCTGGGGCGGGAGGATTCGAACCTCCGAATGCAGGCACCAAAAACCTGTGTCTTACCGCTTGACGACGCCCCAATGTGCTCATTTTTATAAAGCCGTGAAAGTATATCCAATAAATCCGGCTCCGGTCTGCAACATTTAGAACGATTCTCTCAGGACAAAAAATTATTATATATTTTTACTAAAAGACAATCAAGAAATATACGGTCCGGCAAGAAATACATTTCCAGGAAACTTTCTACTCAACTGAATAAAACTGCGCCGAGCATCTTCCTCACTTAAAAACAAACCAAACACGGTAGGACCACTACCGCTCATCAGAGATGTTACAGCACCGGTCTTCTTCAATTCCTTCTTAATGTCTTCTATCTCCGGATAGCGGCTGATTGTAACCACTTCGAGATCGTTTCCAATTCCTTCATATGAACCAAGGTCCGCACCATGAAAATTCCTAGTCACTTTTTGGCCCCGCGCTAAGATATATGGATTGGAGTTGGATGTCAACGGGAAATTCTCATACACCCATTTTGTTGAAACTTCAAATCCAGGGTTCACCAGTACAATCGAAAATCCCTTCATGGGTTCGACCTGTTGAATGATGTCACCGATTCCAGTAGCCACTGCAGCACTGCAACCCTGCATAAAGAATGGCACATCTGCTCCCAGGGGCCGGGCAATTTCTATTAACCGCTCCCGGCTCAAATCGGTATTAAAGAGTGTATTCAAGCCAATGACCACTGCTGCTGCATCACTGCTGCCGCCTCCCAGGCCGGCGGCTAAAGGTATGTTTTTCTCCAGTATGATCTTTATTCCTGCCTTAATCCCTGTGGCAGAAAAAAAAGCCTGGGCTGCCCTGTAGACAAGATTCCCCTGGTCTTCCGGAAGTGTGGTTCCCGGGCATGATAATGAAATTGCCGACACCTGCCTGGATAAATGCAAAACATCAAAAAGCTCAATCTTCAGCATTTGGCTTTCAATTTCATGAAATCCGTCAGGACGGCGATTTAAAACTTTTAAAAAAAGGTTGATCTTGGCAGGAGCCTTTAAGGTAAGGCTGGAGATCTTATCTTTTTGAGTTACTTCTTTCACGAACCGGAGGTCAGTATACTGGAAGAATTGGCAAGTATTTGTCTGATTTTCTGTTTATGCAAGGTTCATTCACTTTGTTGGGAAACTTTTGCAACATATCTCATTTTTAAATCATAGAGAACATTCTTGAAAATATCCTGCTCCTCTTCAGTTAAATTCCCTTTTGTTTTGTCCTCCAGCAATTGCAGTGTATCAATTGTATGTTTAACCAGAATCAGATTCTGTTGTTTTTCTCCGGTTGCCGGATCACTGATTTCACCGAGGTGGAAAAGAGCTGAGGTGTTAAGAGACATGACAAATGCCGTAAAAGTAACTTCCGGCATAACACATTTGCCATCTTTTCTTACCTGGCCTTCCGGGCACGGTTCACATTTCTCATTCTTCTCCATGCTGGTCACCTCAGTTTTATTTAATTGCCAAATTTATATTTCTGCGTAATGGGGAAGCACCAAAGCCGTTGCATCATCAATATGTTCAAGCTGCTGTACAGTTTTTAAGAGCTCCTTGCTAATCATATTGTCTGTGTTGAGCAGGATAATATTCAACCCCTGTTCCATCTCGCGCCCCACAGTCATTCTTGAAATATTCACCCCATGTTTACCCAGGGTTGTACCCAGCGCACCTATGACACCCGGCACGTCCTTGTTATAAACGAAAAGCATGGGCCCGGTGGGGAGTGCTTCCAGGCGGAAAGTATTCATTCTTACCAATCGGGGTTCATTCTTGCCAAAAACCGTTCCAGCCAACATATTTTCCCCCTCGGTTGTCTTTACCCGAATTGAAAGGAGACTGGTAAAATCATCGGAATGACCGGTTCTGGATTCTACCACACGTATGCCTCTTTCCTTTGCTATGAGAGGGGCATTGACGTAATTAACGGCGTCCTGCAGGATCGGTGTGAAAAGACCTTTAAGGAAAGCTACTGTTATTGGACTGGTGGTCAGTTCTTCAAATTCACCGATATATTCCAGGTTGATCTCTTCCACTCCGCCTTTAGCAATCTGCATATGAAAAGAACCCAGCATTTCCGCCAGGGTAAGATACGGACCAACTTTGGAAAGCACGTCGCTGCTTACAGAAGGCACATTCACCGCATTACTTACCACGCCTGTTCGCAGATATTCTCCTATCTGCTTGGCGATCGCAACAGCAACATTTTCCTGGGCCTCACTTGTTGAAGCACCGAGGTGTGGTGTGCAGATAAAGTTATCAAGTCCCAGCAGTGGGCAATTTTCCTTTGTTGTCGGTTCCTGGGCAAAAACATCCAGGGCTGCCCCGGCAATTTCTCCAGTGGTAAGAGCCTCGAACAAGGCATCTTCATCAACTACCCCGCCACGGGCACAGTCAATAAGCATGGCATCCTTTTTCATATTCTTGAATGCTGCTGTTGAAATAAGATTTTTGGTGTCCTTGGTCATGGGAACATGCACAGAAATAAAATCAGCTTTCATGCATACCTCCTTGATGGTTGTCAGTTCCGCACCAATTTTTTTGACAAGTTCCTCGGGCATATGAGGGTCATAGGCTATCACTTTCATTTTCAACCCTTGGGCTCTTTCAGCAAATATACTTCCAATCCGGCCAATGCCGATAATTCCCATAGTCTTGCCGGTCAATTCACGGCCCATGAATTTTTTCTTCTCCCACTTGCCGTCTTTCATAGAGGCAGTGGCCTGTGGGACATTCCTGGCAAGGGAAACCATCATGGCAATGGCATGCTCAGCGGCAGTGGTAGAATTGCCGTCCGGGGCGTTCATTACTACAATACCATGCTTGCTGGCGGCAGCGATATCAACATTATCGAGGCCGATACCGGCCCGGCCCACAACTTTCAGGTTTGTAGCTGCTTCGATGATCTCAGCTGTCACTTTGGTGGCACTGCGTATAACCAGCCCTTCATATTCAGGAATTATTTTTTTCAGCTCATCGGGAGCCAAACCGGTATTAACGTCAACCTCAATGCCTGCCTCCTGGAGGATCTCTGCTCCAATGGGGGCTAAATTATCACTTATCAGAACCTTCATCTTCTCTCCTTTATTTTCAGCAAATACCCGGACTCATTAAGCCGGATAGTCTCACAGTATCAATTCCGTTCAGGGTCTTCCCTGAAGATTTTCTGTAGTTGTAGTAATCTTTTTAAGCAAGAACTAAGAATCGTAAAAATCTTATTTAAACAAGTCAAGAAAAAGGTTTTAAAAATGATTTTGGTAAATATTTCAAATAAATTATTGTGTCTTATTATTTTTATTTCATCTTTCTCTATTCAGACATCTATAAATTAATCGCATTTTATACCATTTATGCCTATTGATTGTATTAATGAAAAGATTTATATACAGCCACCAAAAATAACTTGAATTTTGACATCTCCGGGATACTTATTCCCCGGAAAACTAGCAAACAGGAGCAAATAATGTCAGAAATACGATTACGGTTTCCGCCGAGTCCTACCGGTTATCTCCATATAGGTGGAGCCAGAACTGCTATTTATAACTGGTTGTATGCCCGTAAACATAATGGCAAGCTGATCCTGAGAATTGAGGATACAGATGTTGAACGTTCCACCAAAGAATCTATTGATGGCATAATTGACGGCCTTGGTTGGTTGGGAATAAATTGGGATGAGGGGCCCTATTTTCAGTCAGATCATATTAATGAACACATTGAAACTGCCCATAAGCTGGTCGAAACAGGGCATGCCTACAAATGCTTCTGCACCAAAGAGGACCTTGATGAAAAACGGCAGGCTGCGGTGGCAGCCAAAATCACCTATCAGTATGACCGGACCTGTCTGAAACTCAGCAAAGAGGAAATTGCTGCAAAGGAAGAGCAGAAGCTTCCCTATGTTATCCGTTTCAAAGTACCGGATGGAGAGGGATCGGTTGTTTTTGAAGACAAGGTTTATGGCCGCATAGAGAGGACCTACAGGGATATTGAAGACTTTGTCATTATACGTTCCAACGGTACGCCGCTCTATCTGCTTAGCAATGTGGTGGATGATATCCGTGATCGTATCACCCATATTATCCGCGGTCAGGATGGCCTCGGCAACACACCACGGCAGATCCTCATTTACGAAGCACTTGGCGTCCCTATTCCGGTCTTTGCCCATATGTCCCTTACCCTTGATCCCAGGAAGGCCAAAATTTCAAAAAGATCCCACGGTGAAGTGGTAACAGTACAATTCTACAAGGAAAATGGTTTCCTGCCTTGGGCATTGCTGAATTTTTTAGTGCTTCTTGGCTGGTCACCTGCCAGTGATCAGGAAATTTTTACCCGGGAAGAACTGATTGAAGTCTTTTCTTTAGAAGGCATGAATAAGGCAAACTCCATTTTCAACTACCAGAAAGACCACCCGAAGTTCATCACCGATCCTAAAGCCCTCTCCATAAACGGTCATTATCTGCAGACTATGCCGGTTGCAGAAATCGCCCCCCTCGTGAAAGACGTTCTGCAGAATTCAGGGCTATGGGATGATGCTTATGAAAAAGACAAAAAAGAATGGTTCTTGGGCACCGTTGATCTTATCAGGAGCAGGTTCCATGTGCTTACCGATTTTGGCGGACCCGGCAGGGCCTATTTCAGCGATGAATATGACATGGACCCAAAACCGGTCAAGAAAAACCTAACCAAGCATGAGAAAATCGGTGAATGGTTAGGGCAGCTTGCCCAACGCTATGAGAGTCTGCCCGATTTCAATAAAGAGGATGTTGAAAAGGTAACCAGGGAACTGGCGGATAAACTTGATATCAAGCCGGGCATCCTGATCAACGGCACCCGCACCGTGGTCACCGGCCAGGCAGCCGGCGCCGGCCTCTTCGATATACTGATGGTCATTGGCAGGGACAGAGTTATTGCCAGGCTGAAGAAATTCTCTACACAGAGTTGAATCTGCCTGGAGTGCTTCTTTTTCCCCATTTCCCAAATACAACAATTTCAAATAGTATATTGGCTTAATTCAAGCAGGTACTCCTGATATATTTTGAATATTGTTACCCAAAATAATCAGAATAATTTCCGGCAGGACATCAAATGTGTGCTTTATGGTCTTTTTTTGTATATTGTATGCGGGAAAGATTATGACTTTAACAGCAGGTTCCTCCAGGAGTTTTAATTATGAAAATATGCCCTGAATGCAAATATGTAAGGACCGAACAAGACAGCCTTGTTTTCCCCGATTATGAATGTCCCTCGTGTGGAATTATTGAAAAGTATAAGGCCAAGTACGAATTTGCTCAACTTGAAAAAAAACGTGCAAAAGAACGCGAAGCCAGGTTGGCAAAAACAAAAAAAGAACTGGAACGCGAGCGAAAAAAGGAAGAAGAAAGACTGAGAA
>JBDLJI010000081.1:0-8090 GCA_039714455.1 Thermodesulfobacteriota bacterium | reverse complement strand
GATGATAATATGAACCCAGGGCAACCAGTTCATCGCTTCGGTAGCCGGGGTTACTTTTTTAAGATGGTCGTGAGTCTCTCCAACTACGTTAAGGGCAGGCAGGGCATCCGTACGTACAGGCTGTCCTTGGTGAAGCCGTCTATCAAGAAACTGCTTTACGGTTTCTCCAGAAATTGTCTCTATCCATTAAAAGTCGTGAATCATTCCTAAAAGGTCAAGGTGTACAGTGGACATGTGGACTTGATGACACGGTTCTTGTAACGTTTTTAAAATTCCTGGGAAATCACCAAATCCTGCATACCACGTTGCCGGTGAGGCTATAGTTCCCTGTTGCTATATCGTAGAGCAGCCTTTTGCCGCTTACTTCAATATTGTTCCCTTTCACATGGACTGCAGATGTGGTTCTGATCTTTTTGTCAACGGTAACGTATTCCAGGGACTCAGTCAGCATCTCATATCCCTGTTGGTTTTGAACTACTACCTTCCCCTGCAGGGTCAACTGTTTGGTGTCCACATTATATCTTGCCTTTTGGCTCCTGATGTGCGTTTCTTCATTTTCCCCGGCAGTGCCGAAAAACAATGCCTTCACATCTTCAAGCTGCATGTCCGAGTCATTTTCTGCGCTGTAGAGACGACTGGCAGTTAAAAACCATTCCTTTGTACCATTTTTGCTTTGTTCAAAATGCACACCATCCATTTCAGTACTGGTCAGAACCCGTGAATTTGTCAGTGATGGAACAGGTTGAGGAGTTTTTTTGCGTTCCGGGCTTAAAAAATCAGCAGCCAGAGGTTTCCAGAACGGCAGGGTCAGTAACACTGCCAGGGGCACAATCCATAGAAGATTTCTCGGATCTTTCATCATTTCTAATACAACTGTTTGCTAGCGAAAAAACTAAACCTGCAGATATTTTTCAAGAAAAGCGCTTTTGGTATCCTGGGCCTCTAAGATAAGGTCACAGACCTCCCGGACTGCCCCCCTGCCTCCTTTTCTTTTGGTAACATAATGGGCGACCTGCAATACCTCCGGGACTGCATCTTCAACCGTGGCTGCAAATCCAACGCGGACCAACAGGGGAAGATCGAGCCAGTCGTCTCCCATGTAACCGACTTCAGATGGCTTCAGATCAAGTTCTTTGAGAAGATTCTCAAAAATTACCAGTTTGTTTTTTGCCTTCTGGAATACATATTTGATGCCAAGATCCTGAACCCTGCGGTTGACTGCCTCTGATTCACGGGCAGTAATGAGACCGACCTCCACTCCGCTTTCCATCAGCAGTCTTAAACCCAGGCCGTCACGGGTATGAAAGGATTTAATCTCATTGCCCTCGTGCGTATATGTGATGGTTCCGTCGGTCAATACCCCATCAACGTCGAGCAGAAACAGTTTCAAACCTTTTGCCCTGGGAAGACAGGATTTCCAGACATACCCCTTCGCTGTGGACTCCTGCCGCTTTCTTGCCTTTTCCAGCAAGGCCTGCGTCAGTTCACAGTCCGATGGATATTTAGAACTTCCGGAGTTTATACCCCCTTGAGGGGTGCTGCACGTATCATCCTGCGCCATATCTTCAATTTACCTTATATGGAGTTTATTTTTTTTATTGTTCGCTGTTTTCTTCAGAAACAACCGCATGAATTTTCAAAAGTGTTTTCAGCAGGGATTCCACCCGGTCAAGGGGCATGGAATTGGGACCGTCACAGAGGGCCTTTTCAGGTTGAGGGTGGACTTCCATAAAAATCCCATCAAGTCCTGCTGCAACTGCGGCCCTGGTCAGTGGTGGTATAAATTCTCTCTGTCCGCCGGAACTTCCTCCTGCTCCACCTGGAAGCTGCACGGAGTGAGTGGCATCGAAAATTACGGGACATCCCAGTGAACGCATGACGGGCAAAGACCGCATATCAACTACCAGGTTATTGTATCCCAGGGCAAAGCCCCGTTCACACAACATTAAATTCTTATTCCCTGATGCCCTTATTTTGTTAACCGCATTTGCCATATCCCATGGAGAGACAAACTGCCCCTTTTTAAGGTTGATGGCCTTTTTACTCCTGGCCGCTGCAACCAGGAGATCTGTCTGCCTGCAGAGAAATGCTGGGATCTGCAATAAATCAAGGACTGCACTTGCCTCAGCCACCTGGTCGGTTTCATGAATATCAGAAACAACCGGCACTTGGTAGTCCTGGCGGATATCAGCAAGAATTTTCAGGCCATCCTCAAGGCCGGGCCCCCGAAAGGAATCTAGAGAGGTGCGGTTGGCCTTGTCAAAAGATGATTTGAATACAAAGGAAATAGAGAGCCGTTCAGCTATCTCTTTGAGAGCTGCGGCAACCTCCCTGGCCAATGCTTCAGATTCAAGTACGCAGGGACCTGCTATTAGCAGAAAAGGATGTCCAGGCCCTACCTTTATGGACTCTTGATTCTCAGGCCTGTTAATTGTAACGATATTCACGATTATCTAACCGGTGTGTTTCATTTAGGCTGCCTTAAGCGCAGCCTCATTGCCGATTACTTTTTTTGAGAATACTGTAATGCGGCCTTGATGAAATCCCTGAACAAGGGATGTGGTTTCATGGGTTTTGATTTGAATTCAGGATGGAACTGACAGCCTAGGAACCAGGGATGGTCAGCGAGTTCGACTATTTCAACCAGAGTATTATCCGGGGAGGTGCCGCTGATAATCAATCCATTGGCAAGCAGTTCTTCACGATGGTCCGGATTGAACTCATAGCGATGGCGATGACGTTCCTGGATCTCAGCCTGAGCGTATGCTGTATGTGCAAAGGTCGATTCATGAAGGTCGCAGGGATAACTCCCCAACCTCAGGGTGCCGCCCATATCCGAGGCTTCATCCCTCACCTGAATTTGCTTGGTACGGTAATCAAACCATTCCTTCATCAGGTAAATCACCGGATACTTGGTGTTTTTATCAAATTCTGTGCTGTGGGCACCCTTCATGCCGGCAATGTTTCTGGCAAATTCAACAACAGCCAACTGCATACCGAGGCAGATGCCGAAGTATGGAATCATGTTCGTCCGGGCATAGGTCACGGCCATGATCTTGCCTTCAACGCCCCGCTTGCCGAAACCACCGGGAACCAGGATGCCATCACACCCATCCAGTGCATCTGTGGAATCGCTATCTTCAAGCTCATCAGCACTTACATAGCGCAGCTCCACCTTGGTGTCATTTGCTATACCCCCATGCACGAGGGATTCATGCAGACTCTTATAGGACTCAGTCAAATCCACATACTTCCCAATGATGCCGATGACAACATGATGTTTGGGGTTTTTAATCTTTTTGACCAGCTTCTCCCATGGTTCCATCCGGGGAGCACCAGTCCATATATTGAGGAGTTCAAGAATCTTATCATCCAGCCCCTCCTTATGGAACAGAACAGGAACCTCGTATATGCTCTTTACATCTTTGGCTGTAATGACTGCATCTGTAGGCACATTGGTGAACAGGGCAATTTTTTCTTTCAACCCTTTGGTTAAGGGGCTCTGCGTCCGGCACAGGAGGATATCAGGCTGAATACCAATGGCCCGCAACTCTTTGACGCTATGCTGTGTGGGCTTGGTCTTCACCTCTCCGGCAGTCTTAATATACGGCACCAGTGTCACGTGGATGAACAGGGAGTTGTTGCGGCCAACATCATAACGGAACTGGCGGATTGCCTCCAGAAAGGGCAGTCCCTCAATATCGCCAATGGTGCCTCCTATTTCAATGATGGCAATGTCAACAGTATCGGAGAGTTGCAGGATGGCGTTTTTTATCTCGTCCGTGATATGGGGTATTACCTGTACAGTCCCGCCCAGGTACTCTCCCCGCCTTTCCTTTGAAATAACCGAATAGTATATACGCCCGGATGTGTAATTGTTGATCTGGGCCATTACCGCATTAGTGTAGCGCTCATAATGCCCCATATCCAGGTCGGTTTCAGCACCGTCATCGGTGACAAAAACCTCACCATGCTGAAAAGGGTTCATGGTGCCGGGGTCAAAATTGATGTATGGGTCTAATTTCTGGAAGGTGACGGAAAGCCCTCTACTTTCAAGAAGAGCGCCGATTGATGCAGCTGCCAACCCCTTGCCCAGAGAAGAGAGAACCCCACCTGTGATGAATATAAACTTGGTCCGGGTGGTTGGCTTTGGTGAATCCATGGGCCACACTATATCAATATGGCCATAATTCGCCAGTGAAAAATAAGTCACATCTTAAAAAGTTTCTCAGTCATCAACAGGGCCCGATAAATCAATTAATTACAGGCGCAATACCTGTCCACGAAGTGCTTATATGAGTCGACAAAAATGAAGGAAATTTTCGAAAAACTTTGACTTCCTTATGAACCGTTTTTAAAGTGCCTTTTCCACAGATAAAATAACAACTTTAAACTTAAAAATTTTGAGGGTTATGGATTTTCTTAAACTTGTTGATAAAAAAATTGTTGTGTTCGGTCTTGCCAATCGAAAATCTATTGCCTGTGCCATTGCAAAAGTTTTGCAGGAGGCAGGTGCGGAGGTTATTCATGTAGTCAGAAGTACCCTTAGAAAGGAAACTGCGGAAAAGCTTTTTCCAGGTGCCAGGGTTTTTGTCTGCGACGTGGAAAATGAGGAAAATATTGGACGGGTGAAAAAGGAAATTGGCGATTCTGTCGGCGGAAAAATTCACGGTATCGTCCACTCAATTGCCTTTGCAAACTATACAGATGGCTTTAAGCCTTTTCACGAGACAAACAAGAAGGATTTCCTCCAGGCAGTTGATATTTCCTGTTTCTCGCTCCTTGCAATCTGCAAGCACTTCAAGGAACTTCTTGATAAGAACGGTTCGGTTGTGACAATTTCCATATCCACAACCAGGATGGCAGCAGAGAATTATGGCTACATGGCTCCGATCAAGGCAGCCCTGGAGTCATCTTTATGTTTCCTGGCAAAAAGTTTTTCCGGTTTTTCCAACATCCGTTTCAACGCTGTCAGTCCCGCGCTATTAAAAACCTCTGCTTCAGCAGGCATTCCCGGTTATGTAGACAGCTATCTCTATGCTGAAAAACTGACGTTGCGCAAAAAAGGGCTGCAAACCCCTGAAATTGCCGATATAGCAGCATTCCTTCTATCAGAGCGATCTTCCGCCATTACTGCACAGTCCATTATTGCCGATGGCGGTATGGGCATAAACTACTTTGATGCCGATATCATCGCCAAGGTTGTGGAATAATGAAATATCAGCATGTACGTTTTCAAGGCTTTGGCTATGAACTGCCCCCAGAGGTGATTACCTCTGAGGACATAGAAGAAAGGCTGGCTCCTGTCTACGAAAAACTCAAGCTTCCCCAGGGGCGCCTGGAACTCATGAGCGGCATTAAAGAACGGCGCTTCTGGTCCAAGGGCACCCGACCAAGTGATGGAGCTGTCCTGGCAGGAAAAAAAGCCATTGCAGCTTCCGGAATTCCCCCAAGCGAATTGGATTGTCTTATATTCACATCTGTGTCACGTGACATGATGGAACCGGCCACAGCTTCCTTTGTCCATAACCAATTGGGCTTGCCGGACCGATGCCTTGTCTTTGATATCTCCAATGCCTGCCTTGGCTTTTTGGACGGCATGATCTTTCTGGCCAACATGATAGAACTCGGGCAGGTAAAGTGCGGACTGTTGGTGGCCGGTGAAACAGCAGAGGATCTGCTTGAATCAACCATTGAAAATTTGCTTGCTGACACCTCCCTGACCCGCAAGACTATCAAGTACTCTTTTGCCTCACTCACCATCGGCTCTGGGGCCGTTGCCCTGGTCATGGCCCATGAAAAATACAGCCACGGCGCGCAAAAATTCATAGGGGGAGCCTATCGCGCCAATACCAGGCATAACGATCTTTGCCAGGGGGGGCAGAGTGATACCCCCCACTCCAGCCAAAGTTCCATTCTTATGGCAACCGATTCCGAAGAACTCATGAAGCAGGGCATTGATACTGCCAGGTCTACCTGGGATGATTTTCTTGGAGAACTAGGCTGGCAGCCTGGAGAAATCGACGTGTTATTCTGCCACCAGGTTGGCCAGGCCCATGCCCGCCTTCTCTTTGAAAATTTAGAACTCGATCCTGGAAAAAATTTTGAGACCCTCCCACTCATGGGCAATACCGGTTCAGTTTCAGCTCCGGTTACCATGGCAATGGGCATTGAACAGGGTGTTTTCCGTAGAGGACAACGCGCCGCCCTGCTTGGAATAGGCAGCGGCATTAACTGCCTTATGCTGGGGGTGGAATGGTAACGATATTAAGAGATTGAACAATGAGCACAGCTGAAGCATCAACAAACATAACAGAAGAGCAGGGTCAGAGACTGGTCCAAGTGGCCCGCAGAACTATTATAGCAAAACTCGACACTCTTGACGAAGCAAGCAAAGTAGTCCCTGATAAAGATCTTGCTGATCCTGCCTTCCGGGAAAAACGCGGAACCTTTGTCACCCTGAAAACAAAAGGTCAACTGCGAGGTTGCATGGGCTGCCTTACCCCTTCAGAAACCATCCTGGAAGGTATCCAGCGAAATGCCATTAATGCTGCTTTTAATGACCCGCGTTTCCCGGCACTTACTTTAATTGAGCTTGACCAGGCTGCAATCGACATAAGTATCCTGACCAATCCCCGGGAGTTGGAATACTCAGAGGGTAGTGATCTGCTGGAAAAACTCAGGCCCAATATTGACGGAGTCATCATTAATAAAGGGTTGGCCCGTGCCACATTTCTCCCCCAGGTATGGGAACAACTCCCCAGGCCGCAAGACTTTCTTGCCCACCTCTGCAGAAAAGCAGGGCTTTCTCCCGACGAATGGAAGAGAGGTGGATTGGGTGTTTCGATTTACCAGGTCCAGTACTTCCATGAAAACAGATGAAATAGTATTAACAGCTGAATTTACCAGGCAGGTTGCAGACCTCTACCGCGATATGGAGGCTGCTTACGACACGACTGCTAAAGATCTGAATTTTTCCTGCTCAGGATGCCATGATAATTGCTGTGACAGTTTCTTTCTGCACCATACCTATACTGAATGGGCCCATCTATGGCATGGTCTCAAGACGCTTGATGGCAAGCAGATCAAAACAATTACTGAAAAGGCAACTAACTATGTGATTGAGAGTGAGACCTCTCTTGCGAAGGGAGAACGGCCCATAATAATGTGCCCCCTTAACGCAGACGGACTTTGCACTCTTTATCAATACAGAATGATGATCTGCAGACTGCATGGAGTGCCTGCCACCTTCACAAGGCCTGACGGCCAACAAATTCATTCCCCTGGCTGCTTCAGATACCAGGAATACATTTCAACTGAAAATTCCCTGGCTCCTCTGGACCGCACCCGGTTCTTTCAACGGCTGGTAACCCTGGAAATAAAACTGCTTGGCAGTAGAAGAATGGCTGCTCCCAAGGTAAAATTGACCATTGCACAGATGATTGTTATGGGACCACCAAAACTTTAACCTGAGTTACGCAACCCAATTTTGATGGTCTTGTAAAAAATCTCAAAAAAGTGTCATTTCGACCCACTCTGTCATTTCGACCAAAGGGAGAAATCTTGAAGCGTCATAACATCCGGAAACTTATCAGATTTCTCACTTCGTTCGAAATGACACCCAAGACTGATCCAAACTTTTCGAAGTATATGCTTATCTGCGAATACATCGCGTTTTATACTGATAATAAATATTTATGAGCTAGTACACCGACTATGAAAAAAACTGAAGACAGACGGCTTCGTGCAGCTATCCTGGAAGTTATCAATAACCAGATAAAAGACAACGAACCGCCGGAGACAAAACAGGCATTTGACAGGCTCCAGAAGGAAGGTTTTTCAGAAGAAGAAACGTTCAAGCTTATTGGCTATGTGGTTGCCTCGGAAGTTTTTACTGTTTTAAAGGAAAACCGGAGTTACGATAAAATAAAATATATTTCCGCCTTAAACGCTTTGCCGAAACTCCCCTGGGAGAAAGAGGGCTAGGTGTTTCTGCCATTACTGCATCTTGTTCTGCATGTCGTAATCCCGGGCATCACAGCCCGCCTGGCATATGGGAAAATCTGGCTGAACGCCTGGCTGATAATGGT
>JBDLJI010000080.1:0-8107 GCA_039714455.1 Thermodesulfobacteriota bacterium | reverse complement strand
TAGCCTTGTTACAGTATTTTCGCTAATAGTATCAGTAAACCTGCGGGGTTACTGCATGCTTATTTATGCTTGTGCCACCAGCTTGGCTGATGGCTTATAAAACAAAAAATACTATGCCACGATTGCTTTATACATACCTGGTCAATCAGGTCCTTGCTCCGTTCTATGCCAGTCTTGTCATATTAACCAGCATTCTTTTCCTGAGTAAACTCATTCCCATACTCGACATTATTCTGGATTATAATATCGCTCTGGTTGATTTCATCAGATTGTATGCCTACTTCACTCCACAACTTCTCCTGTTTGCCCTGCCGATGGCAAGTATGATGGGGGTCATTCTGGGAACGACCCACATCAACAACGAAAATGAGTTGATGGTACTGAGGGCAAGCGGCATCAGTCTTTATAAAATGCTTCCCCCTGTTATCATCGTTGCTCTCACTACAGCCTTACTTACCGGTTTTTTTTCCATATACCTTATTCCGGCAGGCAATAGGGCTAAAGTGGAGCTTGTTTTTCAACTGGCCACGGAAAAGGTAGAACGGGCCATGCATGAGAAACGTTTCAGCCAAAGCCTGGGTGATATTATTCTTTATGCTGACCGCATTGACCCCAAAGAGCAAAAGTGGGATGGTGTTTACATTTCTGACATGAGGGACCATAAACATCCTGTTACAATCATCTCTGAAACAGGTAGGATCTCTTCAAATATGGAGACAGGCATACTTTCCATTGCCCTGCAAAACGGGACATTGCACCGCAGTAATGCTGATACTGTCCAGACAATAGACTTTAGCCGTTATGAAATGAATCTTCCCCTGGAGACCCCGCAAACAAATCCTCTTGCCAAGGTCGGCAGGTCTACCATGTCACAAAGTGAACTCCAGGCCGAGGCCATGCGGTTAGGAAAAAATTCCCATGGAGCTTCTCTTTCAAATGAATACCATAAGCGACTTGCCCTGCCTGTAGGTTGCTTTATCCTGACAATTCTCGGTTTTCCACTGGGATTTCTTTCCGGACCAAGGCACAAGACCATCGGTATTTCTTTAGGCCTGGCCACCTTCATCCTGTATTACGTTTTCTTGACCGCGGCCAAGACAATAAGTGAATCTCTTGTTATGCCTGCGGCTATTGCCATGTGGCTGCCTAATCTGTTTTTTCTTCTCCTGTCAATATTCTTCATCCAGAAGGTGGCAAAAGAAACCCATACGCTGTTTCTGGAAAAGTTCTCCGATATTTCCCATGCAGTTTTCAGCAAAATCCCCTGGTTTACAAGGAGGCTTAAATGATCCTTCTTGACCGCTACCTTTTCATACAGTTTTTAAGGAATATGTTGCTTGTGCTAGCCGCCCTGGTGACAATTTATCTGCTTATAGATTTTTTTGAACGGATCGATGATTTCATCGAGGCCAAGAAAAGTTTCGGGCTGGCAGCAAAATACTTTCTGCTCAAAACCCCTCTGATAATCGAACAGTTGATCCCGATTATTATCCTTCTTGGTGGCATCATTGTTTTGGGACTTTTGAACCATCATGGCGAAATTCTTGCTCTGAAAGCCGTGGGAATCCATACATTTCGCATTACCATTCCCATCACCGTCACCGCCATTGTCTTCAGCCTGATGACTCTCGCTTTTGCTGAATGGATTGTGCCTCCAACCACTACCCATACCAATAAAATTTTTTATGAACAGGTCCGGCAGGAAAAGCAAAAGGGGATACTTAGAGAAAACCGTTTCTACTACAAGAACGAAAGCGGATTTTACTCGTTCGAGAAACACGACCAGGAAAATAACCGCTTTGATAGTTTCATATTCACCAGTTGGGATGACAACTATACCCTTGACATGTTTCTGACCGCTGACTCTGCCTTCTGGAAGAACGGAGGTTGGACTTTTAAGAACTGCCGCATAAAACAGAAAAATATTGACGGGGGGTATAACGTAACAACTCACGATGAAAAAAGCCTTCCTCTTTCAGTAGGTCCCGAAGATTTTTTTGTTCCTGAATACAAGATTAATGAGTTGTCATTTTCCGAGCTTTATTCTCTTTCAAAAACTAATAATGGGACCAGGGGAACTGAGGCTGGACTGAAATTTCTTGAACGGCTGTCTTTTATATTTTTAGGTGTACCGCTCCTGATGCTTGGACTTCCGCTCCTGTTGATTGCCCATCAGAAATGGGGCAGGGATTTGTCCCTTGCCATTCCTCTGAGTTGCGGGCTTGCCTTTGCAGCATGGGGAGGATGGTCTGTTATGCAGTCTCTTGCCAAGGCTGCAGTAATTAATTCCCACTTTGCTGCATGGTCAATTCATCTTCTGATCGCTGCCATTGGGACGTTTCTCATCCTGCAGCAGGACAGGTGAAATGAAGGGGTCGAGGTTCCAAGGGTACAAGGTTTCAAGGGGTCAAGGGGAAAACAAAGAAACAGCATGAGGTTCGAGGGTTAAGGTTTGGCAGCATACTAAACTGCTGACGATTGACACAAGGGTAAAATAATAAAACGTTTTTTTAAGTGAGAAGTTATATTGGAGTGATGGAGTAATGTTTTTTCCAATACTCCTGTCACTCGTTGGCAGTTGATAGCTAAAGAATTTCAAACTTTTTTACTGAGAGCTGAATGCTGATAGCTGTTAGCTGATAGCTTAATTACAATGGTAAAGAAACACACAAATGTTGGCATTGTCGGTATGCCTCCTCTTAAAGTAATCAAGGAGCTTACTGCACATAATATAACGCTACATGACCTGGATACGCCAATGATCAAGGCAGATATTGAATTAACCGCCCCCTATCTGCCAAGGGTATACTGTGCCATCCTGAGAACTGTCGTGCTCAATGGACTCCACCTCACACTTGATGCAATTTATATTGATGTTGGACCGGGCAAATGTGATTGTGCCCTGCATGTAGCCACTGTTCTGGAGGATATGCTAACCATACCAATATACAGAACAAAAAATGAAGATATGACCAGCTTTGGAACCCCTATCAGTCAAAGCAGAATGGGCCTTATGCAAAAATTTGAGCGCATTACGGAAGGGGTGAAAAATGCTAAGGAACTGCCTTCCCCTCCTGCCCCCTGCAAACCGACAGCTGGATTTTGGGGAGTACCGCCAAGGGATTTCTCCATCCTCGACCTTTTTCCTGATACAACCCATGTTTACGGTTGGACCCGCTGCATGGAAAACAAAACCCCTGCTGACCACGAGTTGGAATTACACTATAACCCGGATATTCCTACTGTCTTTTATGCCCAGTCTTTTTGTGCAAAAACCGCCCTTGCACGTCATCTGGCGGCTAAACATCCCCATGGACTTTATCTTGACAGTGACGTCACGACCGGCGGCAGCGCAAAGGCGAAAATACAGGCATTCTTGGAGCTTTCAGGAGTGAAATTATAAAATAAAAAAGGTTTCAAGGAGTCAAGGGGTCGAGAGGTCGAGGGTAAAAGGGAGTGAAAAGTAAGGAGTAAGGGATTGAAACTCAGAATAAAAAAATTACAAGCTGACTGCTGAAGGCTGACTGCTATTATTATGATCCTCGGCGACTTTGGAACTTCCTACAGCAAGTTTCTTGACCTGTCATCTGCTTCTCCGAAGCCCTATATTATTCCAAGCAAGGAACTGACCTCTGGTCATAGGGTAGCCATGGCAACCGGTCATAACGGTAAACGATTTTCAGACAGATATGTAAACGAACTGACTGTCCTGGCCCGTGGAGGAGAAAATTTAATTAGAGAAAAAAACTTTGTACTCCTTGACTGCGGCAGCCGTGATATAAAATTCATCCACTATATTGACGGCCACCTGAATGACATGGGCTGGAACACAGAATGCGGCGCGTCAATGGGCTTTACCATCGAATTGCTGGCCCGCTATTATGATCTCGACTACGATGAACTCCCAATCCCTGACCGGCCCTTTTCCGTGACATGCGGAGTTTTAGGCATGAGCCGCATTTTTGATGCAGTTGTTTCCGGCACTCCCGATTCAGAGGCTGTTGCCCGGTTTGTCATGGGAATTGCAATTAATGCTTATAGATTTGCAGGATCACCCTCAAAATTGTATCTCTCCGGAGGATTGTGCGACAATCAGCTATTTCTTAGTAGTTTCCCCTGCGAGATTATTCCATTGGGCCGTTTCGTTCTCCTCAAAGGGCTTGAATCAATAATCAAACAGGAGAAACAATAACTTTGATCAATAAGGCACCATATAACGCAAAAATCTAAATGTCTGAATCATATAGGAACAACAGCGCTGTCTACACCTCTTTATTTACTTCATGGCAGGAAAGTGTGCCCCGCTTGCTTGATGCAACCGGTCTGCCTGACAGACTCGCTGCAGAAAAAAGAATCATCATCAAGCCCAATCTTGTCGAACCCCTGAAGCCACCGATAACGACCCCGGTTGAACTCATAGCTGCACTCGTGGATTTTATCCATGCGTCTCTCCCCCACCTGGAGATAATCATTGGCGAAGGATGCGGCTCCAGTTCAAAAAATACCTGGCAGATATTTGATATATTGGGGTACAGCAAGCTGGCCGACAGGACCGGTGTCACCCTTCTGGACCTGAACGAAGCCCCCCTTGTTCATATGCAGGACAGCAAATGCGGCCGCTGGCCAGAAATGTACCTGCCCAGGATTGTATTTGAGAGTTTTCTCATCTCTGTCCCGGTATTAAAGGCTCACAGCCTGGCGGGAGTTACGCTGACAATGAAAAACATGATGGGCCTTGTTCCTCCGGCACATTATCAGCAGGGTGGACACTGGAAAAAAGCAGCTTTTCATCAGAATATACAGGAGGCTGTCTTTGACCTGAATCAATATAGAACTCCTGATTTCACTTTGCTTGATGCAACCATAGGAATGCAGGAGGCACATCTCTGGGGACCAACATGCGACCCTCCACCCAACCGCCTTGCGGCCGGTTATGACCCTGTGGCTATGGATTCATACGGCAGCAGCCTACTGGGAATAAAATGGAACTCTGTCGGACATCTTGACATGGCCCATGGTATACTGGGCAGTGCTGCCCCCTTGACAGTATATGAAGTCTAATTTGCAAATCCCGGGTTCGAGGCCCCAATGAAGTCAGAAAAATTCAGCATTTCCAAGTATCTTCCAATTTTACTCCTCTTGCTTTTCCTTAGCTTTTTTGCCCATTTAGGCAATTTGCCACTTTTTGACGCCGATGAGGGTGCCTATAGTGAGGTGACACGGGAAATGCTGGCAAACAATGATTTCACCTCTGCTTTATTGAATGACATACCTTTTTTCCATACTCCCCCTCTATTTTTTTGGGCCCAGGCTGCAAGCATAAAAATTCTCGGACTTAATGAATTTGCACTACGGCTACCATCATCTATGGCAGCCCTTCTTTGGACAGCCTCAATTTTTCTTTTTACCAGGCGCTTTTTCGATACCAGGTCAGCCTGGTATGCCGCCCTGTTTATGGCTTCTTCTTTTCTTGTCACCATTATTGGCAGGGCTGCTACCCCGGAAATTATGATCAACCTTTTTCTGACCCTGACTTTGCTGAATATTTACAGATTTTATCACAGCGGCAATAAGAGGTATATATATTGGTCATTCATGTTTGCAGCTCTGGGAGTTCTCACTAAAGGATCTATTGCCATGTTGCTTCCTTTAGCTATAAGTTTTGTATTTTTTACCCTGCAGAGAAAATGGAAAAAATTCTTTCAATTGCTCTTTAACCCGGTTGGCCTTACTGTTTTCGGACTTATCGTCATCCCCTGGTACCTTGCTGAATTTATGTTAAAGGGCGAGGCCTTTTTAAGTGATCTTTTTCTCCTGCAAAAAGCGGGAACCAATAATTTCAATTTCATTGGCAGTTCTATTCCCTACTACTTATATCCGGCACTGTTACTCATAGGACTCCTGCCCAATACAGCCTTTTTTGTAAAAGCCTTATCCCAAATCAGAACACTCATTGCTGACGACTTGATAAAATTCATGGTTACCTGGTTTGTCATTGCAATTCTGTTTCTGCCTTTGTTTCAGCCGAAATCTCCATTTTCCATAGTGCATAGCTTCCCGCCCCTTTTCATTATTATGTCAAGGGTTACAGAGAGCTTTCGCCATTCCCTTAACCTTTTTATCTGGCCCCTTTTATTTACTGCCTTTTTATGTCTTGTTCCTGACCTGGCACCATATATCATGGGCTCAATTAACAATGAGTTTGCCAGAACCGCCGTAGCAGAAAGCCTGGTATATTTTGACGCCTATTATCGACTCACCCTCGGAGCCATACTGCTTCTCCTCACAGCCCTTCCATTTATTAACCCTGCTCCACCTGCAACAAAATATGCCATATCAGGCCTGCTCTTTGTGAGTATTGTTCATTTTCTTGCCCTGCCCATTTTAGGAAACACGCTGCAAAAACCTATAAAGTCGGCAGCGATCCTGGCGAAAAAAGAAAAGCTTAAAGTGGTCACCTGGCGGGAATATCCTCCATCGTTCAACCTTTACGCTGAAATGCTGACAGATGAGCACCACGCCCCGAAATCAGGGGATGTAATCCTTACAAAAACTGTTTATTTAGGAAATAGTTTACAATACGAAACGCTCTACGAGAAACACGGTATAATTCTTGCGAGAATACTTTAAAAACGGATGAGGTGGATAATTCTGCTAACTGCCTTAACTTGACCAATGAATCGTTTTGATAGGTTTTATAAATGGACCGATCTATTTAAATTCTTTATGGCAACCCTTCATGCGATACTGAAGGTCCCGTATCTCATGATGCATCACTTCAAACTGCTGCCCTTCTATGGCACGGACAAAATTCTCCAGATGATCCATAAATTCATCCATGGCGTCTTTCCATTCAGAATCTGCCTTTTCTGCAAAAATCTTTACGGTTTCCACAAAGTCATCAACATCTCTGCTTTCAGGAAATTCCCCGGCTGCAGTTGATTTTGTAATTTCCTTAAAAGATACTCCCATTCTTTTTTTAACCGACTTCATTGAGTCATGCCAGTCGGCAATCCGGTCTCTGGCCTGTTCAGTATAATCTGCAAGTGTTGACCAGCGGCAATTAATCTTTAGTTCAATCCTCCCTTTCTTCTCTTTAAGCTGTATTTTTGTCCAGAATTCTTCAGGGACAGTCCAATCACCCTTTGCAGAGGATATTTTTCCTGTACGCAATTTCTCAGCTAAGGCTTCCAGATACTCAGCAAATTCATTTCTGTTAAATTCTTTTTCAATCTTATCAACCATATTCCTGTACCTCAGAATCACTTACAATTAATCGTCTGTTTAATTTTATATAAAGTGTTAAATGATTTGCAGAAAAACAAATATTTTCAGAAAGGAGGATATTATGTTTTTTAATCCAAAAGCTTTCTCATTTTTCGCAACAGAGAATTTGGAGCAAAAGGTTTCTGAATAAAGCCCTCAAACCGTTGTTCCGAGTCATTATGAGCCATTGAAGGGCAAATATAACCGGACATGAACAGGACATTCACATCAGGACAGTCAACCAGTAACTGCTTTGCCAGATCCTGTCCCTTAATCCCAGGGAGTATGACATCGGTTAAGAGTAAATCAATTTTTTCCTCTTGGGAGGCAGCCAATTCAAGTGCCTCCTCGCCGCTGGCCGCAGAGAGAACCTTGTATCCCAAAGGGGTCAGTAATCTTTCAACAAGTTCAATCATGATTGGATCATCATCAACAGCAAGAACAGTCTCTGAGCCACTTAAACGCATAGAATATCTATCCCTTCTTATTGAACCAATCTTTAATACTTAATAAAAGAGAATAACTTCTGAAAGTTTTCAGGGCATCCTGAATATGGCGCAAATCAAGGATTAATTATTATGGTTAGCACACCCTATGCAAAGGAGCAATAAAATATTGAGGTGGGGTAAAACAATTTCCCCTGAATTATTAATTAAAATTTTAATGCTTAACTATTGGGAAATGATGCGCAGGTATATAATACGTTGAATCAAACAGAGATGTCGGTACTGCTAATGAATTACAGTCATCAGCAATGCTCAAGCAGTAAGTTAGGATTATGCGGGCCTGGAGACGAAACTTTCGTGCGGAATAGACCCCTCTCCTAAGCAAATAGGATTCT
>JBDLJI010000079.1:0-8141 GCA_039714455.1 Thermodesulfobacteriota bacterium | reverse complement strand
ATACATCCGTATAGCCTGCAGTGTAAGGCGGTAAGTTTATACCCTGCCTTTAAGGGTGTTTATGCCCTGTTTTTAAGGGTGCATACTAAAGTATAGCTCCCCCCTTACACTTTGTGTATCAGGCATTTTTGAAAATTTCCTGCTGTACATAACAAGCTGATAAATCATGCAATTCTATTTCTTTGAGTACATAAAACGTATTTGAGGAGTTTCTGTGTCGCAATTTTATTGACCTTTATCTCTATTTTGCATATCATAAAGGGAATCATTCTCATGTAACAAGCTTAATATTTTCCAGGGAGATACCTCATGAAGGAATTAGATGATAATATGCGGTTGACCAGCCAACGCCAGGTTATTTTAGAAGAACTGGTGAAAGTGAAGTCACACCCTACTGCCAATGAAATCTATGATATGGTACGAAAAAGACTGCCAAGAATAGGACTTGGCACGGTCTATCGTAACTTAGAACTCCTGGCAGGAAAGGGTATTATCAAAAAACTTGAGGTCGGTGGCGAACAAAAACGATTTGATGGTAACACATCACCGCACTATCATATTAGCTGCGTTAAGTGCAACCGGGTTGAAGACATCTTTATTGAAAGACATAAAGGGTTAGAGAAAAGTGCAGCTTCCTGCTGCAGCTATAAAATACTGGATCACCATGTTCAATTTTCCGGTATCTGCAGCCACTGTCTGCCAGATGCCTAACCCGCATTTCTCATAAACATTTCAGCATTTAATTGTGAAAACCCGGGCTAATTGTTATTGGAAACGAATCTTGGCGAACCTTCGCTTCCCAACCTTGATCAGGACATCCTGATCCGGTTGAACAGAAAATCCTGTATCAAGCACCTTTTCACCGTCCCGTGTCACTGCCTGCTGTTTAATCAGGCGGCGTGCCTCTGAAGTGGATCCGGTCAGCCCGGCTTTAACAAGAAGTTTTGGCAGCCAAATCTCCCCATCTGCTTTTTGCAGGATCAGTTCTGGAATGTTTTCAGGAAGCCCATGATGTTTAAAGACCTGTTCAAAGGACTCTTCAGCCCTGGCACTCTCTTCCTCACCGTAAAATCTGGAGGTTAATTCCCGCGCCAGCTTTTTCTTTACTTCCTTGGGGTGTATTCTCCCCTTTTGCATATCTTGAGACAGAATTTCAATTTCAGCTGCAGACAAATCACTGAGCAGTTCATAATACCTGAACATAAGGGTATCTGAAATTGACAGAACCTTGCCGTATATATCGTCGGCAGATTCCGTAATGCCGATATAATTGCCCAGGGACTTGCTCATCTTATTGACACCGTCCAAACCTTCAAGCAGGGGCATGGTGATCACTACCTGGGGTTCCTGGTTCCAGGAACGCTGCAAATCCCTTCCCATAAGAAGGTTAAACAGCTGGTCAGTGCCGCCCAACTCTACATCGGCTTCCAGGGCAACCGAATCATAGCCCTGGATCAACGGGTACATGAACTCATGAATGGAGATGGGTTTTTCATTTTCAAACCTGACTCTGAAATCCTCCCGTTCAAGCATGCGCGCAACGGTAAGTTGCGAAGCAAGTTTGATCATATCGTATGAGGTCAGTTTGCCCAGCCAGGTACTGTTAAAAACCACTGTGGTTTTTTCAGGGTCAAGAATTTTAAATATCTGTTCCTTGTATGTCTCGGCATTTCTTGCAACATCATCAAGGGTTAACGGTTTTCGGGTTTCTGATTTTCCTGTTGGATCACCAATCATCCCGGTAAAGTCACCGATCAGAAAATAAATATCATGACCAAGGTCCTGAAAATGCTTCATTTTCTGAATTAAAACCGTATGGCCTAAGTGAAGGTCCGGCGCTGTGGGATCAAAACCGGCTTTAATTTTCAACGGCACCCCACTTTCACCTGATTTTTGCAGTTTGCGCACCATGTCATCACGGGATACTACATCAACTGCGCCGCGCTCAATCAGTGATATTTGCTCATCAATTGTATAATTCATGGTTATTTATTTTGCTGCAGGCTGATCTTATTTGGCGTATTCCACAGCCCTGGTCTCTCGGATTACCGTCACCCGGATCTGACCCGGATAGGTGAGTTCACTCTCTATTCTCTTGGCAACATCCCTGCTCAAAATGGTTGCAGAACTATCGTTGACATCACCGCTGTCAACAACAATCCGCAAATCCCTGCCGGCCTGGATGGCATAAGATTTTTCAACCCCATTGAAGGAATTGGCAATTTTCTCCAGATCTTCAAGGCGCTTGACATAGGTTTCAAGCATTTCTTTGCGAGCACCGGGTCGGGCACCTGAAAGAGCATCAGCAGACTGGACCAGGACGTCAAGAACACTTTCAGGAGTCACATCTTCATGATGCGCTGCAATGGCATGAATTACCTCCTGGGGTTCTCCATATTTTTTCGCAATATCGCCACCGATTGTTGCATGGGAACCTTCTACTTCATGGTCCACCGCTTTGCCAATATCATGCAACAGGCCGGCTCTTCTGGCCTGTTTATTATCAAGCCCCAGTTCGTCCGCCATGATACCGCAGAGAAAGGCGACCTCAACGGAATGCTGCAGCATATTCTGCCCATAGCTGGTCCTGTATTTCAAGCGCCCAAGGAGTTTAATTAATTCAACATGGAGACCATGGACACCCACATCAAAAGTAACCTGCTCTCCTGCTTCCCGCATGGTGACTTCCAGTTCCTTTGACACCTTTTCAACAATCTCTTCTATACGGGCCGGATGAATCCTGCCGTCAGCAATCAATTGCGCCAACGCAAGCCGGGCAACCTCACGACGTACCGGATTAAATCCAGAGAGGATAACAGCCTCCGGTGTGTCGTCAATAATAATATCGATACCGGTGGCAGCTTCTAAGGCACGAATATTTCTGCCTTCCCGACCAATGATCCGTCCCTTCATCTCCTCACTTGGCAGAGGCACAACCGAAACCGTACGTTCAGCAACATAATCACCTGCATAGCGGGAAATTGCCAAGGCCAGTATATTCTTGCCTTTCCGGTCTGCCTGCATCTTCATCTCATTTTCAATGAGAACCAGTTTTTTCCCCGCCTCGAGACGTGCCTCACCCTCAATACTTTCCATGAGCATTTTTTTAGCCTCTTCTCTTGAAATCCCTGCTATTTTTTCAAGTTTGAAGCGTTGCTCTTCAATTAAACCATCTACTTTCTTCGTCTGCTCTTCAAGCTGCTTTTCATGTTGAACAAATGACTGCTCCCGCCGCAACAGATCAGTTTCTCTCTTATCCAGCAGATCAATTTTTGTTTCTAACTGATCCAGTTTCTGACTGATACGCTTTTCTTCACTAATAACTTCTGTTTTTCTTTCACGGATGTCCTTTTCAGCTTCCTGTTTCAGCTGATAGGCCTCATCTTTGCTTTGCAGTTGGGACTCTTTCTTAATCTGTTCTGCTTCACGGATTGCCTTTTCAATAAGCTGTTTTCCCTGGCTTTCAATATTTTTCTGGTGTATTTCGGTAAAACGTTTACGAAGATATATACCGATAATAATACCAGCAAAAATAGCAACCAGAGCTAAAGCAACTACCTGGATTGTTTCATTAAATATATTCACGGAGTCAAACCTCCTGATTGTATTAGCCCTTCCACATCCCAATCCGGTTCAAGAAAACGATCTAACCAAAAGGCATAAAAAAGCTATTGTCTGTAAATACTTAGAAAAAAAAGGAAATAAGGCGGGACACAATCTCTTGTGCCGACAAGCCGGTCTTAATAGATATCCCGGACTTGCCTTTAGGTATCACCCCCCAATAGCGAAAAGTTGCTTAAACAAAATTGAGCAACTTTATAAAGGGGATAATTATAGTGCCAAGCTCCCCAATCCATTAACGGGAGTACAACTGTATTAATACTTAAAGAACAATTACCCAATATTTTAACATTTCAGGTGTGCCATTCATTACTTGCTTTTTATATCAACCTGATCTTTCAGGAATTGCTTTTAACAGTTGATAACTCCCGATCTTTCTCTAAGTTCCTAGAGTTTCTCTTTTTTCAAGGGGCCAGGAAACCAAATACCTTTTCCAGGCCCATATATTAAACATCCCAGTCACATGAGCAGAAAACTGAGATGTGCAACACTCTTAACAAATCCCCCACCCTGCCGTGTCAACAGAAAGATAGAACCTAACTTTCGCTAGGTGGGCAATACTCATAATCCCTTCTAGTAATTCCGCAATTTTGCGAATTTTCTATCCAGAAACAGAGGAGGCGCCCTATCTTTAAGAGTTGGCTCAAACTTAACCTGTTAAGCACCAACAGCGCAGGGGAAAATCTTCCAACTCAATTTAACAGCAATTTCCGTATGCCGAAATTCTGCTGTGTTTATAAGAACACTTTTAATCGTTCTGAACAAGTCTTGATTCGTTCTCTATATTACCTGTCTCACTGAACTCAGTTTGTATCTCACTGTCAGGGGGCAGCGAGTTTTCAATGACCGAGGTTAATCGGTCAACGAGTACGCTCATTTGCTGTTCGTATTGCTCAAAATCCCTTTTCAAGCGCACATACTTTCCAGCCATATTAAGACTGGTTAAAACTGCCACCTTATTAGCCGGCAACATGCTTTTTGATGACTTTGAAAGATTTTCAATCTGCATTTTAACCAAGTGCAGAATTTCCTCAATATCTTCCTCAGGAGCATCAGTGTACAATGGATATTCCTGGCCGAGAACCTCAAATTTGACCAATCGTTCCATTTAAAACACCTTTATAAAAATTCCACGGGGCATCTTAGCATAAATCCCCTTCAACATCGCAGTAGCAAAATCGGACTATGTCTATCTCTTTACACAAAACAGACTTATACCGGCTGTTCGGTTGCTATATTAAACAGCGACGAAGACTCATTTGACAAACTCCGGGCTTCTCCTTCCCCTGAATCACTATTGTGTCCTGTCCCCTCTGTATCTAATATTTTTTCCCATTCACCTATTCTATCAATCAATCCGGTGACCTGGTTATGCATGACACTCCTGTCCTTCTGGAGACTTTTGACCGTTTCCTGCAGTTCAACAATTTCCTGCTGTTTCTTCTGCAACTGAGCCATCAATTCACTCTTTTCATTTTTCAGCTGGTTATGATTATCAATCAGCTTTTCAACAAATTGCTCCAAGCGTCCTAAGTTTTCACTATGTTCCATGCTGGAAATATCCTCTTTCATTCACAATATTATATTTCTATACTCGCAATTTTCAACAATGACAGCTCAATATTCATGGGCCAACAATTTAACTGAATTTGCAGCCCACAGGGACAATGTGGCCGTTATCTACTTTAGAAGAATCATACCCCTGCAGGACTGACAAAGCAAGCTGTTTGTGGCACTCCTCCATCAATTCAGCTGCAGGCTATACGGATGTATCGGCTTGTGAGAAACCCGGTCTAGATACGTAAATAGTCCCAACTTAAGGGACTACCATCCCTGTAAGGCATATATCCATGAAACATTTTGGGATCATCATCAAACACCAGCGGCAGGAAATAGCGGTCACCTTCCCACATGGGCAGTTTATGCAAACTGTCTATAGGCACCCAACTCAATGTCCCCTCTTCATTGGAAGTAAACGGGGTGCCGCTGAACCGGTCAATCCTGAAAATAAACCCCAGCCAATTTTCACCTCCCGGCCCGAATCCAGTCCAGTTTATTGTTCCTCTCAAAAGAATTTCTTCACATTTTATACCTGCCTCTTCAAAGATTTCCCTGCGCAGGCAACTCACCACATCTTCATTGGGGAGCATCTTGCCGCCAAGGCCATTATATTTATCCAAATGGTGATCGTTTTGACGTAAATTCCGATGGATTAAAAGGGTCTTGCTGTGGTCCTTGGAAAGAATATAACCGAGAGTTCCTACAATTGGGCAATACATCATTTTTCACATTTTAATTTTCTTCAGAAAACTTAGAAAAAAAATTTATTGGTCAACCTGCACTTGCCAATCCTAAAACAATAATCAGCTGATGCGCATAGAGGACTCATCCGCTTTAACTTCCTCTTCAGTTGTCCGGAATAGAGATTGATTCCATCCTGCATTATCAACTGAAGCAAGAAACATCTTCCTCAAGGTGTGAATGAGATCAATATCGACTGTAATGTTCATCCCGGCATTTTCACTTGTAAGGAGCGAGAGAACGTATTTGTTTTTAGATTTCTTTTGTACCTTAAGTATTGAAACAAGGAAGGGCGCCTCACCGATTAAAGTGTAATTTTCTGAGTCAGCATCATAAGAGGTGGAAAAATCGGCTTTTGCCAATGCTGCCTCCTGTTGAAATTTCTTCATGGCTTCTATGGCATCCAGTGATACCTGTATATCACTCACCACCTCATCTTCAATCAATTTATCAGTTGCCTTTATGAAAACGTTGACAAACCGGCGGGTAATCCAAAATCTGTATTCAACACCCCCACCCTGGTTTTCCTTTTCAGATATACGCAGGAGGAGTCGGTCCTCAATACTGTTATATTCAAAGTTAATCTGTAATCTCTCTGCCATCCCAAAGCGCCTCTGTTCAATTTTCCACAAAACTATACTGGACTTAAATATGACCTTAGTTGTCGCAATTATACCTTGTCAAGCCCATATTAGGGGTTATGAAAAGCCTGGATTCTGCCGTTACACTCGTTATCAACAAACTTCGAGGGGATGGCTTACTTTAGCTGCTTCAGCTTTATTCTATCACCCCATAAATAACGTAAACTTTTTTACTTTTGTAAATTTAGTTTACAAAAAAAACACATACGTAGTGTATTGACGCCTCAAATTTCACCAATAACACTTCCATTTACATCCAGCCCCACTCACAAACTCTCCTTGCCCTAGAATTATCCACTAATCTATTCAGTTAATATCATTAAAATAATTTATATATTTACTTCAATTTTTCACTCCTGTGAAAACTTTTTTTGCTGCCAATACTAATTTAAACAAGAATTGGCATTCCTTTTGCTTTTAATGAAGTAACGATTCCCATTTTTCACAGAAATGGAATGGGGCAAGTTTGATTTTTCAGAGAGCTGGTAATGCAAAACCAAAAACGACAATTTTTGAATGGGAGTACAAAAATATGCAGACACATTCATCATCTACAACAGTCTCTGACGTGGCAAGCAAGGTAATAGACAAAATTATGATGGCAACAGGAATTATTGCATATGTCTGGATATTAGTATTTCTTCTGGTTGGCATGATCGCTAAATAATCTATCCTGGTCCCGGTTACGGTTTCTTTTTTCAGAAACCCATAACTTACACATAAATGCATTTAGGTAAATACATTCGGACGAACTCCCTGGAGGAAACAACAAACAAACTTTAAGTACCACCATAGGGGTCCCTTAACTCTTTAACCCTTTCTGATGAAGCTCAGCTTACTGCAACTTCAAAGAAATGCAGACTACCATATGCCCTAACCGTCAGAAAACACAACTCCAGGGATCCCTTATTCTCCTCAAAAGCCCGTTTCTGTTCCCCCCGGAAACGGGCTTTCTTCGTTCTCAATAAAGATGGTAGATCGAAACAGCGCCACCTCAGTTTAACTCAAAGCATTGAAACCATACAGGAGTCCACAATAAATATTTATTTGGGAAAATTCTTTCAAGTGTATCTTCAAAATATACCTTGAAGAATAAAAATTGACTAAAGCTCCTGTTTATCACCTTTTTTCAAGTATTCAATAATGATCGGTACAGCAGGAGGGATGCGTCTGCTGCTGGTGGAGATATTTCGAATCATTGACAAATGCGTGCCTTCGACAGTCCGGTGGGGAATCCCTTCCAGCCTGGTTGATTCTACGGTCACCAGTCCGTCCCCCAAGCCATGGGTCATTAAAATCATGTATTCGCCAATGTCATCAACCTGTTTTTGCTGATCTTCAGGCACTTTTTGTTTTATATCAACAACCATGCTGTTAATATCATCTTCCTGCCAGGGGCTGGATATACCGGCAATAATGAATATGTCAATATTCTCAGGATGAGGCCGGCTGTTTAACTCGGTTAAAAAACGGCTTTCCGGCAACAGGCGATGCGGCGCCTCTCTCGGACCGGGTTTGGAGTCCTCCAGGCTGAAGCCGTTTCTGATCTTGCTTTGCCAGCGGACAACTCGTCGGCGA
>JBDLJI010000078.1:0-8224 GCA_039714455.1 Thermodesulfobacteriota bacterium | reverse complement strand
AGAGCGTGGCGGATCATTTCTGGTCCGCCACGCTTTTTTTTGAATAAGATAACAACTACACAATTATTAATGAACAATAAATTGATACCATACTTATTATAATGATTATCTTGTGACTGGAAATCATGAAGTTCAAGTTTAAGAAAAAAGGGATTTACTTCTAAAACTTGACGGCTCCTCTATTATAAGGATATACTGGCAGATGGTTTTTTAGTGCAATCCTGCTGCCAATGATTTTGACTGAAATGTGAGTAATATATTGAATCAATTGCTTATTCAATATTGATGTAAGGAGTATGGCATATGCCTTTATTTGATTTTATCTGTCGCTCCTGCGGCAAGGAATTCGAAGCCCTGGTCATGGGCAGCAGTAAACCGAGCTGTCCAGACTGTAAGAGTGATGATCTTGAAAAGCAGATGTCTGTTTTCGCACATCGAAGTGGTGACGCTTCATCATCATCCGGGAGTTCGGGCAGTGGGTCAGGATGCTCTAGTTGCTCCAGCTCAAACTGCAGTACATGCCATTAGATTTAGGGAAGTAAGCTGTTATCTGACAGCTTAAAGAGAAAAATTGTAAATAATATTATGGGAATTCTATTATGAAAAAGCATATTAGGATTGGCACCCGCGCTAGTCTCCTAGCCACGACCCAGTCCACCTGGGTAAAAAATCAGATTGAGACCCAGCACCCAGGCGTGTCGGTGGAGCTGGTTAAGATAGTGACCAAAGGAGATAAAATCCTTGATGTGCCTTTAGCCAAGGTAGGAGGCAAGGGGTTGTTCGTTAAGGAGATCGAGGAGGCGCTGCTTCGAAAGGATGTTGACCTGGCCGTGCACAGCATGAAAGATGTACCCTCGGAATTGCCTGAAGAGTTACATTTAGGTATTATTCCGCCGCGGGAAAATCCACATGATGCTTTTATTGCAAAAAAGTTTGCATCTTTTGCTGGGCTACCGGAGGGTGCAACGGTTGGTACCAGCAGCCTGAGGCGTCGGTCCCAGCTTGCTGCCCTGCGTCCTGACCTTGAAATAGTAGACCTGCGCGGTAACCTTGATACCAGGCTTCGTAAGCTTGATGAAGGACAATTTCAGGCAATTATTCTGGCAGCAGCAGGGTTGAATCGCCTGGGCATGGGCAGCAGGGCAACAGGATACTTTTCGGCAAAAGAAATGCTACCCGCAGTCGGGCAGGGAGCCCTTGGCATTGAACTGCGTAAGGATGACGATGAACTGTTGGCCGGTCTTGCCTTTTTGAATGACGAAGAAACAACCGTTGCTGTTGCTGCAGAGCGGGGCTTTCTGTATCGGCTTGAAGGGGGCTGCCAGGTGCCGATAGGCGCTTTCGCAGAGGTCCGTGACGGCGAGGTGGAATTGACAGGACTGGTAGCCTCGATTGACGGCAAGGTGGTGCTGAAGGAATCCATGAAAGGTTTGAGTGGTCAGGCGCAGCAGCTTGGTACCCAACTGGCAAACAAGCTTCTTGATATGGGCGCTAGAGAGATCCTTGCTGAGGTTTACGACCAGGATTGAGTTAAGAAAATAAAGTAAATATTAAAGATATGAACAGTTTGTTATCTCAAGCAAAATCTAAAGAAAAACGTTCTGACCCAATGGTATACCTCGTTGGAGCGGGACCGGGTGATCCAGGCTTGATCACCGTCAGGGGCAAGCAGTTGCTGGAGAGAGCCGAGGTTATAGTGTACGATTACCTGGCCAGCAAGAAACTTCTCAAGTATGTGCCCAAGGATGCAGAGTTTATCTATGCCGGAAAACGGGGCGGGGTTAAGCACACCCATACCCAGGCTGAAATAAACGAAATGCTTATTGACAGAGCCTTGTCCGGGCGTTTAGTCGTCAGGTTAAAGGGGGGGGATCCTTTTATTTTCGGCAGGGGCGGAGAGGAAATTGAAGAACTGGTCCAAGCCGGGATACCATTCGAGGTGGTGCCGGGAGTCACCTCGGCCACTGCTGCCGCCACATATGCCGGCATTCCTATCACTCACAGGGAATATACATCTACGGTTGCATTTGTAACGGGCCATGAAGATCCGACAAAAAAGGACAGCAACATTGCCTGGGACAAACTTGCCACAGGTGTTGGTACCATCGTGGTGTATATGGGCATAAAGAATCTTGAATCCATCACTGAGAAGGTGATTAAATACGGACGGGACCCGCATACACCTGTGGCAGTAGTCCGCTGGGCTTCCACCTCTGAGCAGCGGACAGTTGTAGGAAACCTGGAAAATATTGCCGATGTTGTAAGACAAAACAACATAAAACCACCATCTCTTGTGATTATCGGCGAGGTTGTCAACCTGAGAGATACTATTAACTGGTATGAAAAAAGGCCGCTGTTCAGCAAGCGCTTGGTTGTTACCCGGACAAGGGACCAGGCGAGTGAACTTGTAAATATGCTCGAGAACTATGGGGCAGAGTGTATTGAATATCCAACCATCTCGCTCGAACCGGTTGATTCGTACGAGATTTTAGACCGGGCCCTGGAAGAGATAGAGACCTGCAATTGGCTTTTATTTACCAGCATCAACGCTGTTGATTATTTTTTTAATCGTCTGTTTGAGTTGGGCAGGGATGTTCGGGATCTCAAGGGACCCAAGGTAGCAGCAGTAGGAAGGGTGACGGCAGAAGCGCTGGCCGGCCGGGGCATTAAGGCTGACCTGCTGCCTGAAGAATTTACCGGGGAGGGTCTGGCTGAAACGCTGATTAATGATGGCGTTGCAGGTTTGAATATTCTTATTCCAAGGGCCTTGAAGGCGCGGGAAATACTGCCACAGAGATTAAGTGCTGCCGGTGCTGAAGTAACGCTGGCCCCTGTGTATCAGAATATTTTGCCACAAAGCAGTGCCGGTGAAAAGCTTAAGGATGATCTCCTTCAGGCCCTGGAAGAAAAGAGCGTAGAAATGGTGACATTTACAAGCTCATCCACTGTGAAGAATTTTGTGACACTTCTGGATATAAGTGGTCCTGATGAGTTACAGAAGCTCATGACAGGCGTTGCAGTAGCGGCCATTGGCCCGATAACAGCAAAAACCGCAGAAAGCTATGGGTTGACGGTGGATGTTCAACCTGCAGAGTATACAATTCCCGGCCTGGTTGAAAGTATTGTGGGGTATTTTACTTCACAGCCTGCTGGTTGAAGAGCTTGTAACGTGTAAATTGCGCTGAAGGCGCTGCCAGGCAGGCTCTCTACAAAATCGTTTTTTATATACATGATTATAGAATTTAACAATCCCGATGAAGTCAGCCCCCCGGCTGCCTATCAAACATTATCCCCTTTTGAAAAATCACTCGTTCAACTCGCCTCCATAATCTATGAACCGGTCAACCGGATTACTTTTGCAAATTGTCTTCGCAGGGCCAGGATTACGGGTCCAAAAGGAGAATGGCTGACTTCAGCTGCCCTGGGCCCTTATATTGTAAAGCTCCAGGATCTTGAACTGCTGGACAAAGATTGCCGTTGTCCGGAAGAATTAATTGAACTGGCGAGCAGGAAAGCTGTTTCCGCAGGGAGCTATAGAGGTATGGCCGAAGCTGTCCAGGGAGAGATTTCCTTTTCGCAATACCAGTCAAAATGGCCTCAGCGGTGCTGGCGCGCCATGCGTGAGTATAGAATTGGATTGTATACCAACGAAATGGTGCATCTTGAAAGCATGCATCTCCTTCTTGATAAACAGTGCGAAGATGAGATTGTCAGGCATTTTCCTGCTGTACGGTTCTGCAACAATCCCTTTGATTCTGAGTGGCTGAAGGTTCAAGCACCTTCTTTGCAATTTTATATACTCAGCCAGATGATGAACTTTTCTCTCCATTATCTCACTCTTCTTGAAAAACCGTTTGAGTATCTGAGAAGCGAAGCAACGCTCCAGTCAATTCCATCCGAAGAGCGGTTGCCTTTTTATCGTTTGCTTGCAACCTTCCTTCTGTGGCAAGGCAATTTGCAGGAAATGACAAATCTTATCCGGAAAAATCCTGAATCTTTTATTGCCAGCGGCATGGCGGGATGTATTGATTTCATGCTCGGCAACAATGAACAGGCCCTCCAACTGTTTGAAAGAGATTTGCAGCAGTTGAAGAAAATTGCCGGCAGAAAAAGAGTGTTTTTTCCTAATATTGCCGGACTGCTATTTGTCCTGGCATTGTTGAAAACAGGAGATATCGGCTGTTTCAGCAGGATAAGAAAATTTATTGACACAGTGCGTTCGCAGCAGTCAGGCAATATGCTCTTAGGCGCATATGAGATGCTGGAACATTTTTTGTCAGCCCAGGAAAGTGGAACGGTTGACCTGCCGGAGAATTTTTCTGTTCTGGCATCCAACAGCATTACTGTTTTATTTGGGACCCTGGTGCATTTCTGGTTGAGTGGCGGACTGCCTGAACTGGATGATGGAGGTGAAGCACATGAAGTTTTAAAGCTTTTATGCAACAGGGCTCAGGAAAACGGCTTCCTGTGGATTGCCATGGTATTTGCTGAATTGATCGGTAAAGTTGAACAGAACCAGGATCTGCTGGATATGGCAGAAAATATCCGCAAACAGACCAAAATGGCATCTGTCGTTGATGCTGTTCTTTTAGAGGAAGCATGGAAGAGAAGGTTGAAGGCACTCATCAGTATCACTGGTGATTCTGAGAATTCCGCACAAAAAACTGCGAGTAATTGCCGGATGATATGGCTGGTTGGCTATCAGGATGGAGCAATTACCATTACTGCCCGGGAACAGAGGATAAACTCAAATAAGTGGAGCAAGGGTAGACCAATAGCGCTTTCCAGACTTTTTTCGGGACGTAAGCTGGATTTCATGACAGATTTTGATAGAAGGGTCTGTAACACCTTAAAACGTGAACAGAATAATCAAAACGTAACATACCGCTTTGACTTCAAGCAGACCTTGCCGGCGATGGTGGGACACCCATTGCTCTTTCTCGAGGAATCACCAGATATTTCCGTCGAGTTTGTCAGGGGGGAACCGGAACTGTTGGTAGAGAAGCTAGAGAACCGGTTGCGCGTCAGGCTGTTGAAGGATTTTTTTGAAGAATCTGTTTCGGTTATCAGGGAAACCCCAACCCGTTTTAAAATTATAGAGGTAACAAAAAAACATAAGGATATAGCCAGAATAATCTCCCGAAAAGGGCTGCAGGTCCCGGCCACATTCAGCAAACAGGTCATGGCTGCTGTCAGTAATCTTTCCTCTTTCATGACAGTGCACTCGGCAATCGCTGTTGACGCTGATGCCATAAATACATTGAACGGTACCTCTGGCCTGATCAAGGAGGTTGGAGCCATTCCGCAGATTCATCTACAGCTAATCCCTCTGGGAACGGGTTTCAAGCTGACAATGTTTGTTAAACCTTTTGGCACCAAGGGTCCATATTTAAAACCGGGACAGGGATCTGAAAATATCATGGCCGAGGTTGATGGCCAGAGACTCCAGACCAGGAGAGACCTTGGACTTGAAGAAGAGAAGGCCAGAGAGGTGGAGAAAGCTTGCCCGACTCTGGCAGAGCTGGAGCAAACAGGCCGGGAATGGGTGCTGCAGGAGACTGATATCTGCCTGGATGTACTGCTGCAACTTCGGGAAGTAATGGATGAGGTGGTCGTTGAGTGGCCTGAGGGGGAACGAATTGCAGTCCGGCAGGTAGCCTCCATGGACAAACTGAGCCTCCAGGTACACAGGATGAAAGACAGCAAGCGGCTATCATGGTTTGCGATGACCGGATCCCTTTCCATTGACGAGTCGCTGGTTATCGATATGAAGAGGCTTGTGGAACTGGTACGCAGGAATTCGGGACGGTTTCTGCCGCTTGGTAATGGGGAGTTTCTTGCTTTGACCGACGAATTCCGCCGCCGTCTGGATGATATTTCCTATTTTGCAGAATTGCAGGGTAAGCAGGATGCATCAGACCGGTCGTTGCGGATACATCCGCTGGCAGCACTGGCCTTGGAAAATATAACCAAAAGCCTGGGTGCCCTGGAAGCTGATGAAACCTGGATGAAGCAACTGCAGTTGATCAATGAGGCGCAGTCGCTTGATCCAAAGGTGCCTTCAACACTGAGGGCCGAACTACGGGATTATCAGATCGAGGGGTATCAATGGTTGTCGCGATTGGCGCACTGGGGAGGAGGGGCCTGCCTGGCAGATGATATGGGTCTTGGTAAAACATTACAGGCTCTGGCAATCATCCTGGAAAAGGCCCCTAATGGTCCCTCCCTTGTTGTTGCACCAACTTCGGTATGCATGAACTGGCTGCAGGAGGCCAAACGTTTTGCCCCGACAATTAGAATACATCTGCTGGGGAGCAGGAGCAGGAAGAATCTGGTTCAATCCTTGAAGGAATTTGATGTGCTGGTGACAAGCTACACCCTTCTGCAGCAGGAGGCCAAGCTGTTTGCCGGTATAGACTGGCAGATAATTGTCCTTGATGAGGCCCAGGCAATAAAAAATATGGAAACCAAGCGTTCCCGGGCTGCAATGTCGCTTAATGGCAGGTTCAAGCTTTTGACCACCGGGACACCAATTGAAAACCACCTCGGGGAGTTATGGAATCTTTTTAATTTTATCCTTCCAGGTCTTCTGGGATCGCTGGAAAGCTTTAATCGAAGATTTGCTGTTCCTATCGAGCGTTTTGGGGATCACGTAGCCAGGCGAAAGCTCAAAAAGCTTATCCGGCCTTTTATATTGCGCCGCAACAAGGCTCAGGTACTGGAAGAACTGCCGCCACGCACAGAAATTACGCTGCAGGTTGAAATGAATTCAAAAGAATTGGCATTTTATGAGGCAATGCGCCGCCAGGCTCTTGAAAATCTTACGGTTAACAGGAAGATGTCCATCCAGAATCGAAAGGTCAAGGGAGTGAATACTGTTCCTGTGAGAAAAAATAATGCAAAAGGGTATACGGTCAAAATCCTTGCCGAGATCATGAAGCTGCGCCGGGCCTGCTGTAATCCAAGACTTGTTATGCCTGAAAGCGATATAGAGAGCTCAAAACTGCTTCTTTTTGAGAAGGTGGTTGATGAGTTGCTGGAAAACAGGCATAAAGCTTTGGTTTTCAGCCAGTTTGTAGGGCATCTGCAGATTATCAGGTTTTTTCTTGATAAGAAAAAGATAGAATATCGTTATCTTGACGGGTCAACTCCGGCAAAAAAACGGGAGAAAGAAGTGGATGCCTTTCAGGCGGGCCAGGGAGATCTGTTTCTTATCAGCCTGAAAGCCGGCGGCCTGGGGTTGAACCTGACCGCTGCAGATTATGTTATCCACATGGATCCCTGGTGGAATCCGGCAGTTGAGGACCAGGCATCGAACCGGGTTCACAGGATTGGACAGGTCCATCCGGTGACCATATACAGGCTGATCACCCAACATACGATTGAAGAGAAGATTGTCAAGCTGCACCACAAAAAAAGGGACCTGGCCAACAGCTTGCTTGCCGAGGCTGAGATCAGCAGCAGGATTTCAGTTGAGGAGTTGCTGGGTCTGATTCAAGAACAGTAAGGAAAGTTGCAAGTGCCTAAAGTTACAAGTGTCAAGTTGTTGATTTAACAGTTCATTTAACTTTAGTCACTTTAGTCACTCTAAACTTTAAACTTTTTGCTATGACCACAATATACCTAGTCCGGCACGGCATAACCCAGGCAAATAAAGAAAACCGTTTTGCCGGCAGAACAGATGAAGAATTGCACGTGGAAGGCAAAAAACAGATAGTGCAGGTGGGTGAACGATTAAAAAATATCGACATCTCAGCTATTTGCTGTGGCCCTGCAAAGCGAACCGTCCAATCGGCAGAACTACTTGCCTCCCTTCTCAATGTCCCAAGCTCTTCCCTTCCAGAGCTTGATGAAATTAATATCCCGCATTGGGGTGGTTTGACTAAGGATGAGATCAGGCAGCAATACGGGGATGAGTATCCAACCTGGCTTAATATGCCCCAGACTTTCAACCTGCCGGGATGTGAAACTTTAAAGCAGGTCCAGGAGCGCGCAGTTGGGGCAGTGAATTGCATGCTGGCACGGCATGATTCAGAAAGCCTGCTGATGGTGAGCCACTTGATAGTACTTCGCTGCCTTGTCCTTTATTATCAGAAGCTTGAGATTAAGGATTTCAGATCAATAAAGATCAATAATGGTTCAATTCTCTGTCTGTCTGAGGATGCTATGGGCGGGAGGTCGATCCAAGCCATGTAAGGAAGTTAGCCCGTATTTTTCACAAGTT
>JBDLJI010000077.1:0-8300 GCA_039714455.1 Thermodesulfobacteriota bacterium | reverse complement strand
ATCCCGATATTGCCCGAATGATATGGTGAGATTAATTCTTTTGACTCCGTGGTGTTGAAATATCCCTGGCTGGTTTTTCTTCCCATGGACTGGTCTAATAATTCTTTGGCATTCTCAATGACCTTCTTATCTCCAGAATCTGCATCAATAACCATCCGGTATGCCTTGACCACGGAGGAGACATAATGGGCGCTGCGCAGTCTGCCCTCAATTTTAAAGGACGAAACGCCTGCCTTCTGCAACCTGTTGATCAGATCAATACCGCCAAGATCATTCATTGAAAAAAAGTAACCCGGCTTTTCCCCCTTTTGCTGCCACTGGTAGCGCCTCCTGCATGGTTGCACGCAACGGCCGCGCAAACCATTCTTCCCGCCCAGATAACTGCTGAACAAACACAAACCTGAATAACTGAAGCAGAGGGCGCCATGAATAAACACCTCAAGCTCTACGTTACTTGTTCCGGCAATGGAATTGATCTCTTTAATTGTAAGCTCACGGGCCAAAACCACCCTCTCAAAACCCATATTTTTAAATTGCCGGACTGCAAGTGAGTTATGTGCTCCGAAAAGGGTGCTGGCATGGAGGCGCAATTGAGGAAAGTATTTCCTGCAGAGATGATAGAGGCCAAGATCCTGAATGATTAAAGCATCCGGCTTCAATGCTTCTAAAATGGCGAGGGTTTCAAGTACCTGTGGAATTTCATTTTCCTTCAGCAGGCTGTTTGCTGCCAGATATAATTTAACATCCCTTTTGTGGGCAAATTGGATCATGGCTGCAATTTCGGCCCAGGAAAAATCTCTGGATAAGGCGCGGGCATTCAAGGCCGGCGCCCCGATATACACTGCGTCCGCTCCCGCCTCTATAGCCCTTTCAAAAACATTTATCGAGCCTGCAGGAGCCAATAACTCAGGTTTTTTACCCTTCTTGTCAATCATATATCTTTCTATTTACGTCGTTGAAGACGGCGAATTCTTCTTTCAGATGGCACCACAGGTCTCTGCCAATCCTTACACCTGAACACCTGCAGGAGTATAACGCCGGCTGCGAAACCACCCACATGGGCCCACCAGGCAACTCCGCCGCCGGCCATTTGCTGGGAATTCAAAGAATAGAGCGACCCCTGTATCAACTGGATAAGAAACCAGAAACCTAGAAAAAAATAGGCTGGCAGTTCAATGATATAGAACAGTATGACGATCGGAACCAGCGTCAAAATCCTGGCCCTGGGATATGTAATAATATAGGCACCGAGTACTCCTGATATGGCGCCGCTGGCGCCGATCATGGGGATAGCAGATTGAGGATTTGAAATTGTCTGGGCAAATACTGAAGCAATGCCACAGAGTAAAAAAAACAGGAGATAACGACCATGGCCCATGCAGTCCTCGACATTATCTCCGAAAATCCAGAGCATCCACATGTTTGATATCAGATGTACAAGGTTTGCATGCAGGAACATTGAACTGAACACAGGCAGAAACCCTGCAGGATTCAACAGGGTCTCCCCCTGCTGGGCAATAAAACGCGCCGGTATAAAACCAAGGGTGAATATCAACTGGTCAAGCGCAGGCCCGTAGGACATCTCGTAAATAAAAAAAGCCGAGTTGATGAGAATGAGGCCAATATTTACATAGGGAAAATTCTTGGCTGGAATATTGTCTTTAAGAGGGAACATCTACATTTTACGAAAGCACATATCCGGTTTTACAGTTCATCATTGAGTGAACCTTTTTCAGGCCAGGACCGTAAAAAATTCATCGCAGGCAGAGGTATTACAAAATAAAAGTTATTGCCCTGTCCAGTGGCCTCATATCCCACCTGGCCGCCATGCAGTTCAATCACATGTCTGATAAAGGCAAGTCCATGCCCGGTTCCAGGTTTATCCTGGCTGTTTGGCCCGCGATAGCCTTCTGAGAATACCACTTTGATCTCTTCCTGGGACAGGTGGTGGCCGGTGGTAAAAACATTGAATTTCGCTCCCCGCTGGTTCGGACCGAAAAAGTCATCAATTATTTCACGTCCATAGGCTACAGCTTTTCTGGGTACTCCTGTATGGTCGATAATTCCTTCAGTGTATTTCACTGCGTTGGAGAAGAGGTTGGCATAAACCTGCGCCAGAAGACCCTTGTCTACCATAATTGGAATCTCTTCTTCGTCCATTCCCATGGGCCGGTCAACTACTATTTTATTTGTCTTTAAACGGCTCTTATACTGTCCCAACTGCGGCAGAATAATTTCCTTTTCCACCCGGCAGAGTTTAGGACGCAACACCAGATGTCCACGCTCGAAATGTTCCCGCCTGAACAAACTCTCAAGGAAAAGGCTGACATTGGCATGGTGCTTCAACATCTCCTGTTGATACCCAAAAAGTTCCTCTCGCAGGTTTGACAATCTATCTATGAGCATCTTGCAAGCCTCGTCATTTACGCCGGCAGTCTTTTTAAATTGTGTCATTTTCAATTCAAGTTCCTGCATCTCGCCAATTTTCTTGCGGAGTTGATTGAACAGGTGCTTGAAGTACATGTTCGGAATAATGACATTATGCTCAATATCCATCACCAGGTTGTTGATAAATTTAAGATGATGGATGTTCTGCTGGGCCAAAAGACGGTTATGAAGTCTGAATCCTATACGGTTGGCGTATTTCTCCAGAAAAAACAGATCCGCCTCATCCAGTTTCTCAAGGGGAGAGACCTCCAACATCCCTAAAATTCTTATATCATCATGCCAGGTATGCTGATCAGACATCATCGGGGTGTGATTTTCAAGCGAACACTGCGGAGGTTTCCTGTAAATTGGCACGACGTAGGAATTCTCAGTTTTGTAAGGCTGGTCGCTGAGATATATGCCTGTCGGTACCGGACGCGGTTCATGGATGATACCTTCCCGGCTGTTGCACACCAGCTTAAGTTGTTTTTCATCACTAACCAGAAGATAGAGCGCATTTTCAACCTGCATTGTTTCAAGAAGTACGACAACGCAAATGCGGTAGAAATCATCAAGCCTTTCGTATTCCTGAACCAGATCAAAAAAACTTTTTAACAGATTGTTCTGCAGAGGGCTGAAATCATAACGTACATGATCCTTGATTTTTCCCCGGACCCTGTTTTGTATATGCGCCAGGTCTAATCTGTCAGTAGAAAAATCTTCGGCCATGGGCAAAATCCTATCAATAATTAATTCCTAACGAAGAGGTCAGCTTGCCTGGTCCAGTACAACTTCATCAATATCAGCAGTTTCGTGCAAAAGAACATGAATATGCTGATCAGGCCCGACCGGTATCTCCATACCGGTATAATCCGGCTGAACCGGCAGTTCCCGCCCCCCCCTGTCAACCAGAACCGCAAGCTGAATGGAGCTGGGGCGACCAAAATCCATTACTGCATCAAGGGCGGCCCGGATAGTTCTTCCTGTATAGATAACATCATCAACCAGGACCAGTGTCTTTCCCTCAACCTCAAAGGAAATATCTGTTTTTTTGACAATCGGATTCTGGGACACCCTGCTCCAGTCATCCCTGTACAGGGTGATATCAAGGCTTCCTGACGGCAGGCTGACCTTTTCTCTTTTTTCTATAATACTGTGGATCCTGTCTGCCAGAAAAACGCCACCCGTATGTATCCCTACGATAACTATCTCCCTGGTCTGGAGATTTCTTTCAAGAATCTGCAGAGCGATCCGGTCAAGCGCCCGTTCTATATCCTGAGCAGTCATTATTGCTTTTTTCTTACGTGACATTTTCAACACGCCTCCAGAAAAAGTCGACCCCTTTTTCATCTACAAGATTGATTGCCTCGGGGAATGCAATGCATTCAATATCAAAAACCTTGTGTGCAATATCTTCAGGGGTATCATCATACTCCAATGGTATACATTTCTGTAACACAATAGGGCCTTCATCGTAAATGTTACTTGCAAAATGAACGGTACAGCCGCTTACCATGACACCTTTTGCCCTGACCGCACGATGAACCCGCATTCCGTAAAAGCCGTCACCACAGAAAGCAGGGATGAGGGCTGGATGAATATTGAGCACAGAACGCGCAAGTTCAGGTGGAGGTTCATACAGCTTCAGGTATCCTGCCAGGCAGATGAGATTGATGTCATAATTCTGCAAAATCCCGTTTATGGCCTCATTACCCACAGCGTGAAAATTCGGATATCCATATTTTTCCGCCTTCTGCAGTCCCAGTACATCTTTGACATTAGAGATCACTACCTTAATTTCAGCATTCAAGGTGCCGGCCTTGATCCGTTCATGGTAATTATCCAAAGTTCTACCGCTGCCTGACAGCAGTACAGCCATTTTCTGCATTACTCCCCTCCCTTAAAATGCGCATTGGTATTGGTGTCAACCTTGGCAAGCCAGGCGGCAATCGCTGTATCATAGGTGCTGGTGAGCTGGAACACCTTGACAGCCAGTCGAAATCGGGTCGCGAGTGTTGTATTGCCATTTTCGCTTATTTCTGAAATCACCTGGGGATAATCGGCAGGATCAACAATAACGGTCACATCCTGAAAATTCTTAGCAGCAGCCCGAAGCATTGTGGGACCGCCGATGTCAATATTTTCAATGGCATTTGCAACCGTGCAGTCCGGGTCTTCGGTGGCCTTATCAAAAGCATACAGATTCACCGCAATAAGATCTATCTGCTGCAGGCCATGGGCATCCATCTGTTCCAGGTGCGAAGCATTTGACCTTTGAAAAAGAATACCCCCATGAACCTTTGGGTGCAGCGTTTTGACGCGGCCATCAAGCATCTCAGGAAAACCGGTGAATTCTGCAACATCTTTTACCGTTATATCATTTTCCCTCATTTTCCTGGCAGTCCCACCTGTTGACAAAATCTCAATACCAAGATCCTGGAGCTGCCTGGCGAACTTTTCAATTCCTGATTTATCTGTCAGACTGATCAGCGCTCTCTGCATTTTACTCATTGTTTTTCCTCTCTGTAGTGATAGCTATAAATTATTCTGTTTAAAAGCTTCATATAATAAACAGCAGTTTAAAGTTTTCAATCCTTGCGCGTAAAACTTCTGATTTGCCTGCGAGACCTTTTATCCGGCCTTTTCATTGGGCCAAACATCCTGCCGGCCGCCTCCAACCGCTTTTTCTGCCGCATTTCCTCCCGCTGCAGTATACTGGCCTCAGTCTCTTCATACAGAAGCTGCGCCTCCCTGGCCGGCCTTCTCTTCCCGGAGACCCCTTGTACAATTACGATAAATTCCACTTCGCCACGCCGTATCCGTAATTCTTCACCAGACACCACAGCTCTTGCCGGTTTCACTCTGGCTCCGTTGACATGCACCTTGCCTCCGGAAACTGCCTGTGCTGCCATGGAACGGGTTTTAAAAAACCTCGCTGCCCAAAGCCACTTATCGATTCGTACCTTTTCTTCTGTCATTTCATTTATTGACGGCATACAGTTACAATGCAAAATTATATATCTACCCCGAAAACTTCAGCCCTTGCCACATAAAAAATAAAAAGAGTAAATGATACTTTCAGGCTTGAAATATCTGGAGAAAACCGGCAGTTTTATGCGGGGAAAAGCTTAACCGTCTCTTTCTTCAATCAGCTCACTCAGGGTCTGTGAAAGCTTGAGCGGATTTGTATCCATCTTGGCCATATACCGTTCCGCCCCGGCGTCCAATATTTCTCTCTGGGCAAAGGCATCGGTCAAGGCTGCCAAAACTATTATGATAACATTATCGTATTGCGGTGTCTTCCTGATCTGGGTCAACAGCCCTTTGCTGTAAAAAGATGTTTCCTGCCAATCGAGAACCATGGCATCTGGAGTTTCATTCTGCAGGATATCAAAGACATCATCAGCATTTGTCGCCTGCAGGACATAGAAGCCGTCTAAAACCAACTTGCTTTTATTAATATTGCGAGCAGTATCCGAGCCACCTGCCAGGAGTATTATCTTCCTGCCATCCAGCTCTTTTCTGGCCTCCTCGTCAAGGGAATTGATCAGCTTCCGCAGTTTTATCTTCTGAATATCATCAACATCCGCAAACTGCAGCCCCATGCCAATTCCTCTGTGGTTATGCTGAACAGTGGCCTGTACCACTAAATCAAAATTGCCCGGCAGGGTTGGAATGCCGACCTGAACAGTTGCCCCATCGTCAAAGGAACGCCCGGTATGCAGAAAAAGGCCTTTTTCACTTATATCAAGGGCTTCCACCATAATCTGGTTATCAACCAGGACCTTTTTCTTGAACTTGACCCTTTTATGTTTTCTCAAATCACTTGGGCGTATCTTTTCTTCTCCGGACACAGGCTGTAACGCATCTTTTCCCTGGCCGAGAATCTGTTCAACGGTTTGATCGTCTGCAGGTTCAGGTACAACCTGTTCTTCATTAAATTCATCCTGCTGGGAATCTGCATTACCCATTTCCCCGTCAAACTCTCTTGCCGGTTTCTGCAGACCATCCGAGGGGGCAAACGGTTTTGCAGTTTCTTTTGAGGCTTGCTGCCTGGACCTTTTCTCTTGATTTTTATCAATCGGCTTCTTTACCCGAAGCACGGTGAAACATCCCGGGCATCTGAATTTCACAACCTCAGAATTCATCTTTTCCACGGCAAGATTTAGTTTTGCCTGGCATTTCGGACAAACAACCTTTATTTTATTTTTCATGGTTCGTCCTACTCTTAAAAAATGAATTAATGTTGTGAAAAAAGTATGTTGTACCCTATTCAAAATATTACCATATAAAACTGTAAATGTATATCACCAAACTGGATCATCTTGTCCTTACAGTAAAGGACATTCATGCATCAATACTATTTTACACCACTGTTCTCGGCATGAAAATCGAAATATCCAACCATGTAAGAGAATGATACTGTACGATGATCCGTAAAAAACGCTCCCATGGTTGACACCAGGCAAGCGAACCAGTATAAGGGGCAGCCTGAAAACAATACCGAATTAAACAGAAGGATAATCATTAATGAAACTTGGAATAATCGGACTGCCGGAAGCCGGCAAATCCACTCTATTTGAGGCCTTGACAAAAATCATAATGGATGAGGCCTCCCATAAACCGGAGGATCGTCTGGGAACCATCAAAGTTCCGGATGACAGAGTTGATCGCTTAAGCTCCATGTTTACACCCAAAAAAACGATTTATGCCCAGGTCGAATATCTTCTACCCTACATTGCTGCACAAAAACCAGGACATAAAGGTGACGACACTGCCTGGGCCACTGTGCGGACCTGCGACGCCCTGATCCATGTGCTGCGTAATTTTAAGGGATATGGAGGCGAACCACCAACACCGCTGCAGGATTTTGCCAAGCTGAATGAAGAAATGATCTTTGCCGATCTGCTGGTTATTGAAAAACGCATGGAGCGACTGGCTCTGGACCAGAAAAGGGGGAAAAAAACTGATCCGGAAGAACTCAGGCTATTGACTGAATGCAAGGAGGTGCTGGAAAAAGAGAAACCTCTCCGGCACAACCCTGAGCTTGCATCAGCTCAGCAGCTAAAAGGATTCACCTTCCTGTCAGGCAAACCGATGATGATCCTATTCAACAACGAAGACGAAGAGGAATCCCTGCCTGAAACAGGTGATGCACTTGCTGACGAAAAATTCCTCGCAATCCGGGGCAGTCTGGAACATGAACTGGCGCAGATGGAGGAAGAGGAAGCAGTGGAGTATCTGGCAGAATATAACATCACCACCTCAGCCATGGATAGGATGATCACCCTCTCCTATGAACTGCTTGGCCTTATTTCCTTTTTCACAGTTGGACCTGATGAGGTTCGGGCCTGGACCATAAAAACAAATACGCTTGCTGTTGACGCTGCCGAGGTCATACATTCCGATATAAAAAAGGGTTTTATCCGGGCGGAAGTCGTGGCCTATGATGATCTCATGGATGCCGGTTCATACAAAGAAGCACGGCAAAAGGGAACGGTACGGCTTGAGGGAAAAACCTATCCGGTACAGGACGGGGATATCATCGAATTCAGGTTTAATGTCTGATTCTCTCTCTCACCACCTTTTATTAGAGTGATTATCCTAATCATTAATGAAACTCAAGCCTGTAAAATTAGGATTTTTAATTGTGAGCAAGGAACAGTGATTTTTAAAAGCGGAGTGAACTTTAGTTCATGAGCATTTTACAAATTGCTGTGACACAGCTTACGAGAAAAAAGACAATTTTTATAGATTAACAGCATTCGATAATGGCATCCGGACCCTTAATCCACTTCTGAATAATATACGAAGCACACCCTACACCAGGGTCAACGGTGATAGCCTCAACAGGACAGTTCGACGCGCAAGCA
>JBDLJI010000076.1:0-8385 GCA_039714455.1 Thermodesulfobacteriota bacterium | reverse complement strand
ATGAATTCGGGATTACATGAAGGCGCTACGGGGCATCGTCGATGCCCTCAAAGGCTTTAATCCAAGCAGCTTTTTCAGAAGCTCTGGAGAAAAAATCGAGTGAATAAATATGAGAAGGTTTTGTATTGGTTGGAACAGTTAGCCACAGCCAAGGGCACTGAAAAAAGACTGAGCTATCGTAGAAATTGTCTTCATTTTGCTGTCCTGATGACCTGCTGATCAGCAGATTTTTTTCACTATTGTGGCTGCAGGCTGGACGGATATTTTTTATGTGAAAATACACAAAAGAGTTATTATTGTAATTAAATCACATGTCTTAAGATGATTAGCCGTACTTAAAGCCCCTTATGCTGAATATTTAATATGAATTTCAAGAAAATTTTTATTGTTCTGCTCATGTTGCTGCCGTCTGTATCAGCGGCTGAAGAATTTCGTGACGTTCCTGAAAAACTGTTCGGCATTGAGTTGGGTGGTATATATGACCTCGGTGATTTTGATGGTAAAGATCTCGGAAGCATTCCAGTAAAGAAATTCGCAGGTATCAAACAAGTCCAGGGTAATGGTATTCACTACTTTTTCCACCCGAAAGATGAGCATAATTGTATTGAATTTTTAGAAAAATGTAAAAACCCGGAAGAACAAAAATTCGGGACATCTTACAGATTGTACCTGTTGCCTGTTATGCCCTCAACAATCACAGCTATTGCGCAACTGGAAAAGGCTACGCTGAATTGGGAGGTTCAAAGTATAGGATGGTCCCAAAATGCAGAAACAAAAGAAGAGGCTTACAATTGGGCGGTTGATCTCTGTGAAAAATTCAAAGTGGATATTTCAGTAGACCCCAAAATAAAAGATTATTTTAACTCTAAATGGTTTGAGTGTACCTTCTCATTCAGTGATCGGCAATACAGAGTGAACAATATAAATGTAATTAGAAGTGTTGAGCTTTTCTATAAAAATGAAATAGTTGAAGCAAAAGTCGAAACAGTAGAGAAAATATTTGAGAAACTACGGGCAGAAAAAGGTCCCCATAACGTCTATCAGCCTTAATTATTGTAATGAAAAACAGACAACAATAAACAGGGAGCACTTCATGTTTTGAAGTGCTCCCTGTTGCCCTGTAGTCGAAGATTGGCGATAAATACGGCTGGGATTATTCCTTTAAACCCATCTATTATTGACCATACCCTGGGGAGGAGGCGCCTTTCTCCGAATCGGGGGAACCATAACCGCCTGAAGCTGCAGAAGTATATTCAGTAGCATTGGCTGTACCGTTATTGATAATGTCAGCTTGACCGGCCATTCCATAACCGGGGTTCATTTTATTATGGACGCTTATACTGTAACCACAGACAAAACTGAAAACGGCAATAGTTATAATCAAGGTTACTACTATACTGATTTTCATATCTTACTCCGATTTACTTGTTAAAATGGTGTTGCGTTATGATAAACATCGCAAGCAGTTAAAAGTCGTTCATGGGTTTGATGAACTTGAAATAAGACATTGTCCAATTACCCATGACTATGGCAGTAATAGCAATAATGCTTGATATGGCTCCGGTGGAAACCCCGGTAATTCCATGGCCAAGATTGCACCCGCCGGCAATGACCGCGCCTACTCCCATCATGATGCTTCCGCCAAAAACAGTAAGAAATTGTCCTACCGGTGGAATTTTCCACTTGAACTCCTTGCGGATTTTGGCGCTTAAAAAGGCACCAAGCGGCACAGAAAAGATAAAAAACACCCCCCATGTTCCCCTGAATATCCCTAAAAAGGTGTATTCCTGGAATGGCGAGTGTGAGCTGTTATACAGCAAGGAGTTAAAGAGTTCCCGCATGGGTGTGGTAATTGCCAACCCCCTTGGGAAACCGCCAAAATAAGAGGACATCCACCAGCCGAAAATGGTTAAGATGCCTATCATCAGCCCGGTCAATCCCCAGGAAAAGGTCCTGGTTTTAGTCAAGCCAAACTTGGGTTTTCCCTTGAAAACGAATGCCATGACAAGAGCGGAAAGAATAGCGATCGAAATCCATTTAACCATGGCCCCCTGGCCGAAGATGTGCCAGAATGCAGGATTTTTCATTCCTCCAATTTCGAAGCCAAACTCCTTCAGGTAATGGTGAAAATTGCTGAAGATGCCATCTGTGGTCATGACCACCCCGAAAAAGAAACCGATAATTGCTATGATGGCAGCTGCTTGGCCTTCGCCGAGCCTGAACACGATGCCGCTTGCACAACCACCGGCAAGCACAATCCCCACGCCGAAGAGAAACCCGCCAAGAATGTTTGCAAGCGGTACAAAGTTTTGCCGCAGGAGCGCTGTATGAACAATTTCACCTGTTTGTGGGTCAGGCGTGATCATGAAACCCATATCCTGGATCAGGTTGGACCCGACAATTGCCACCACCACACTGATGAGATAGGCCCTGAATGTTGTAAGATTGTCAAGAAATATAATGTCCCGAAAAGCTGAATTCAGACAAAAACGCCCCCTCTGTAAGATATACCCAAGGGACAGCCCAAGGAGAACGGCCGATATAATACTGATAGCGCTACCTTGCATTGCTATAAGCCTCCTGTAATTCTCCTGCAGACTCTTCCTTCGCTTTGAAGCCACCTGCTTTTGCCACTACTACCGGGATGCCGGCCTTTCTTTCTACATCTTTTGTAACGCGTCCGCTGAACAGTCTGTCCAGGACACTTTTGCCGCTGGATCCAAGAATCATCATGTCGGCCTGCTCTTCCTCGGCAACTTTTAAGATTTCCTCATGGACATTGCCTGCCCTGACAACGGTCTTGATCCTGAACAGGCCGTCATTTTTCAGTTGCTCTTTGTAATAGGAGAGGATTTTTTCAGATTTTCTGTCCATTTCCTCCTGGTGCTCAGTGTTTTGGAGCATTTCTTTCAGGGTGGTCATTTCAGCTTCATTGACCATGTCTCCCATAAAAGACCTACCCAGCGGCCTTTGTACGTGGACCAGGATTACTTCCTCCGGTCGCCGCACCTGATTTCTGAATACATCTAAAACGGCCAGAGAGCCCTTGGTGTCATCTGCTGCAATTAGTACCTTTTTCATTTTCTTTCCTCCATTTATGAGTTGTTAATCCCTTTAACAAATTGGACGCTATGAATTATTTTAACCTTTTGTTGTCTTAGTAGCAAAACCCGTGCCAAAAAATGGATGAATATTTTTATCTAAATATTTCAGCAGGTTGGTTCTGGTCTTCTTTTTTCACTCGCAGTGGGACGTTAAATGTGTTAAACAGTGTTAAAAACATTTAACAGCAACTTAACATTGAGCGGTCCTATGCAAAAAAATATCCCCTTGAATCCCAAATTCATAATCAATGTTTTTGAGAACATGAGAGATGGACTCATGATCATGGATCCTGAAGGCAATATTATTTATTTCAACGAGGCGGCTGAAAAAATAACCGAATACAGCAAGGAAGAGGTGTACGGTAAACCCTGCTCCGTGCTTGATACCGATACGTGCGTTATCTTAACGGAGTCAGGCAGACAGAAATGCTGCAGCCTCTTTTCCGGTGGCGTCGTCCACGATAAAAGGTGCAGAATTCGTACAAAATCAGGGAAAACTGTCTATTTGCTTAAAAACGCCGTTCTTCTTAAAAATGATAATGATGAGGTTATTGGGGCGGTAGAGAATATTACAGATATAACCTCCCTTTATATGAAGGAACTGGAGCTGGAGGAGTTAAAGCAGGAGATACGCCAGTATTACTGGTTTATGGGGTTGCTGGGCAATAGCGTGCCAATGCAAAAGCTATTCGACAAGATTAGAAATGCCGCTACCAGTGATGCATCTGTTCTGATTTGTGGTGAAAGCGGCACAGGTAAGGAGTTGATAGCGAGCGCCGTCCATCAACTCAGCAATAGAAAAGAGGGGCCGTTTGTTAAGATGAACTGTGCATCACTCAATGAATATCTGCTGGAGAGTGAACTTTTCGGACACAAGAAAGGGTCTTTTACCGGTGCTATCAGCGACCGGAAAGGAAGGTTTGAAGCGGCTGACAAAGGCTCTATTTTTCTCGATGAAATTGGCGATATGCCTCATGCAATGCAGGTTAAACTATTACGGGTACTGGAAGAAAAGGTTATTGAGCGGGTAGGAGAACACAAACCCATAAAGATTGATATCAGATTGATTTCAGCCACACACCAGGACCTGCACGAGCTGATTTCAGCAGGCAGGTTCAGGCAGGACCTCATGTACCGGGTTAACTCTATCATCATTCATACCCCGCCCTTAAGGGAAAGAACAGAGGACATCCCTCTTCTTGTGGCCCATTTTTTGAAGAAAATATCCATAACCAATGATAAAGTCATTAAGAGAGTTAGCTCTCCTGCTTTGGAAGTCCTTGAAAATTACAAATGGCCCGGGAATGTAAGGCAGCTCGTCAATGCTATTGAGCATGCGGCGATTACCTGCAAGACTGACGCAATAGACGTCTCAGACCTGCCCGACTATGTCTTTGAGGAAGAGAAGACCGAGAAGAATGAACAGTCGGGAGAAAAAGACAAAATTCACTCCGCTCTCACCATGTTTAAGGGCAACCGGACCTTGGCGGCAAAGCATCTTGGTATCAGCAGGGTGACGTTATGGAAAAGAATCAAGGATTATAATATTACTGTGTAGCTTCGAACTCTATAGCCCGCATTTCTCATGAATATTTCGGCATTTATCGGCATTTAATAGTTAATAGTTAATAGTGAGAAATCCGGGCTAGGCCTCAAGTCTCTCCTCCAGGTATTCGTTTAAATGATTAGCCAGTTCGTGGTTTATCTTCTGCAGTTCTGTAACAACCTGGCTATGGGTGTGTTTGGGTTGGACTACGAGTCTTCTGATCGCTTTTTTTACATCAAAGATGCTGTAATCATAGTGAGGGCAGTCATCCGGCAGTATGAAACATTCCTCGCAGATCTTGCGCATAGCCTGCAAGCTTTTAGGGGTTTTGTAATGAAGATCCCTGACAATGTTTGCTACCTCCTCATTTTCAATCTGGGCAATTAATTCTGCCGCCGGATCCGGAGTTAAGGTTTTATTTCCTTTTTCACCTTTGAGCCAGAGCATGAATTTTTGCAGCGCACCGGGCCATCTTATTTGAGCCTTAACCGCAGGTTGTTTGGCAGCGCTTTCTTGGATAATAGGGATAGTTTGTGAGAGCATTTCCTTGTTGGTCATTTTTTTGATCCTCTTTGAAATTATGAAAACGTATAAAACGTTCAAGAATATTGATGAAATTCCGGACACAAGTCTCCAGTTAACTCTATTGAAAGCAAGTCCTGTGCCATCTGAGGGGCACAGGATAAAACCATTTCTAATCAACAGGTTAGGAAGGTAAAGCTGAATTGCGGGAAGAATTGTTTTGTTAAAGTGTTAAACGGTGTTAAGGAGCAATTTAACAATCGATGATTTTTAATTACTATGAAATTGATGGAAAACTGAAACGGCGGGTTTGGTAAAGTTGTTACCTATAGCAGGAAGAGCAGGGCAAAATAGATGGCTGCAAAAAGTCCTATAATGCTGATCGGGTAGAAACCGGATCGCGCTCTTTTGAGAAGATTCTCATGGATAGTTTTTTTATCTGGAGCTTCGTATGCAGTTTTCCAGAACGGCCAACATATTTTGGCGAGCACAGTGGGTGGTAACCGTTTTACATGGTTGGTGAGTTCAACAAGAAACTGACCGACAAAGACCTGCTCTACAGCCTTATTGATAGCATTCAAGCTCTTATCCATCGCCCGATAGAACAGGCGGCCGCCTTTGCGGTAAAGCCAGTCGCTATCAAGGTTGATTGCCCTGATTTCAGCTGGGTAGATGCCGGAGAGCAGCAGCAGGGTAAAGGCCAGGGCTGAGAACATCAGCAGTTGCAACTGAAACAGGACATGCGAAGCTGTATAGGGTACGAAGTCAACGGGATAGGGCAGGATGGAATAGAGAAACTTAGGGTAAACACCTAGAAATATACAGAAAAACGCCGCAATCCCCATGGCGATAAGCATGCTGGGGGGTGCTTCTTTGACACGGTGTCCTGCATCGTGGGAAAAGAAGGCAAAAAACGGGATCTTGATCCCTGAGTGGTGAAAGACGCCGGCAGAGGCAAAAACCAGGGCCAGCCAGATGATACTCATATGACCATGTGCTGCAGCGTCAATTACCATAGACTTGCTTACAAAGCCGCTGGTCAGCGGGAATGCTGAAATGGAAGCAGCGCCGATTGTGCAGAAAAGGGCAGTCCAAGGCATGGATTTGTAAAGACCGCCGAGATCCGTGGCATTAATTTTACCTGTACGGAACATCACTGCTCCCATGGACATGAAGAGCAGAGACTTATAAAGAATATGTGCAAAGGCATGTGCTGCCGTACCGTTTATTGAAAGTTGGGTGCCGATGCCGATGCCCACCATCATGAAGCCGACCTGGTTGATGAGGCTGTAGGAAAGAACCCTCCGCATATCGTTTTCAATGACCGCGAAAAAGATTGGAAAGGCGGTCATGACAGCGCCGATCCAGATAAGCTCCTCTGTACCTGGAAAGGTCCTGGCCAGGGCATATACAGCGGTTTTTGTTGTAAAAGCACTTAAAAATACGGCGCCGCCCACTGTGGATTCCGGATAGGCGTCGGGTAACCAGGTATGCAGCAGGGGCCAGGCCGCGTTGATCCCCATGCCGATGAAGATAAAGTAGGTTGCCGGGCTGTGCAGGCCAATAAAGCCCAGGCTGATCGATTTCTGTTCGCTGATATACATGATGATGCCGGCCAGCAGGACGAGGCCGCCAAAAACATGCACCATGAGGTAGCGAAAGCCTGCAGCCTGGGAAGCCTTGGTGCGCCTGGCCCATATCAGCCATAGGGCGCTGACCGTCAGCATTTCCCAGAACACAAAAAAGGTGAACAGGTCACCGGCAAATACTACGCCAAGGGCACTGCCCGCATAGACCAGGCCTGCCATGTATTCCAGGTCGCTTTTGATATTCAGCGTATAAATAATGCCGATAAGGGAGATGAGGTGAAATATGTAACCAAAAATAAGGGACAGCCTGTCGACCTTAAAGGGTACCAGGTCAAATCCTAAAAAGTTAATTTCCCAGGCAGTGCCAACCTGGGCGTTGATCAAAAAGAAAAAGCTGATTGCCGGCAGGATAAGCATATAGGCGGACTTCACCCTGCCCCGCAGCAGCGGGACAAGCAGCGCGCCTGCTATAAAGATAAAGGCTGGAGGAATGAACTCAATCATAGTAATCCTCTTCCCTCTTTACAAGTGGCCTGAGAATGTATTTTGCTGCAAGCACCAGGAGTACACAGGCGACAAAACCGTATATTGCATAAAAACCAAAGGACTCTTCCCAGGGGAAATAGGAATGCTTATGGACGAATGGTTCCAGGGCAAGAAGCAGAACCAGGCAGCCGAAAAGCCCGTACAGGACCTTCTGGACATTTTTGGGGCTGTCAAAAATATGTTTTTTCTCCGTGTCTTCGGTGCTCATTGTTTTGCTCCACCTTGATAAATTAATGTGGCGTCGGCGATGCCGTGAGAAAAATAAAGATCAAGTATGCAAGACTGATTCCGAATACTATGTAAAAAGCCGGCCGGTATCCCGGCACGGGGTCATGTTTCAGTTCCATGAGTTCTTTGTCCTGCATTATCTATCCTCCAACAATGGTGTGAACAGCTAAGCTAGCCAGGTCGAAAAAGGGCTGCGGAAAGAAAAACAGCCCTATTGAGGCAATTGCTGTAATCACCAGGGGCACCACGCACCATGGCGGCGCCTCCTGAACCTTGTTCTCGAACATGGATTCTTCAGGGGTGCAGAAAAAAGCCCTGTAAACCACCGGCAGAAAATAGGCGGCATTGAGCAGGGAGCTACCCAGCAGTACGACAAGCATTATAATCTGGTCCGCCTCAAGCGTGCCGAGTACGAGAAACCATTTGCTGATAAAACCGCCGGTGGGAGGCAGGCCTATAACACTCAAACTCCCGATAAGAAATGCTGTCATGGTCACCGGCATACGTTTGCCGATGCCAACCATTTCACTGATGTATTTTTTGCCTGTTGCCACAAAAATTGCTCCGGCGCACATGAACAGGGTGATTTTGCCGAATGCGTGCATGGCAATATGCATCAGGCCGCCGGTCAACGCCTTGGGGGAAAGGAGACTGGCCCCCAGAATTATATAGGAAAGCTGGCCAATGGTGGAGAAAGCCAGCCTGCGTTTCAGGCCGTCCTGGGATAGCGCTATGAGCGAAGCGGTCAAAATGGTGAAGGCGGCGATATAGCACAGTACGGTACCGAGGTTAAGCGATAACAGGAGATTGGTGCTGAATATTCCTGTTATACCCCTGAATATGGAAAACC
>JBDLJI010000075.1:0-8439 GCA_039714455.1 Thermodesulfobacteriota bacterium | reverse complement strand
GTAATCCGGTTGAACAGGGTTGATTTGCCAACGTTGGGCCGTCCTATCAGGGCTACTATTGTGGTATGCATAGAACTGGACATAGCAGGAGTATATATATTTTTGTTGTTCTATTCAGCAGTTGTAGAAATGAAATCTTTTTTTTGCTCGAGCAAACCGATAATCTTATCAGTCAATTGTCGTAATTGAGGGTAGTCCTTTACCCCGGGCTGTGCAAGTCGTCGGTTTAAAGAAAATGTCGCAGGTAGAATAAATTGCCGGAAGAATTTTTTATTTTTTTGAAAGCCCAGAAAGGCATAAGCCCCTAATATCTGAAGATTTCGCTGCAGGGCAAGGTTGGGATAACCTTTAACAAATGCACGGTCGTCAAGGCCGTATTTGCAGAGATGCTCTAAATAATGTTCAAGCAGTTCATGCTGCAGTTGTTCGGGAAGTTGAGCGTAAGGATCGATTAGCAGTGATGCCAGATCGTATCCGAGGGGACCGAGCCTTGCGCCTTGAAAGTCTATAACTCTGATTTTGCCATCAGAAACCATGAGATTTCTTGATTGAAAGTCCCTGTGCAGGAAGTAGACAGCCGGTTGGCCGGCCGCACGGCCAGCCAGCAGCTTGAACTCATCATTTAATTTATTGGGAAAATTCTTAATACCCAGCAGGTCTTGGCAAAATGCTTGCAAGAAGTAGCCGGATTCTTTTTCCAGCATGAGTTTTTTGTTGTAACGCTGGGTATCCCAGCACCATTTCCTGTCAAAGTGGACGCTACCGGAAATTTGCATGAAGAGCAGGGTCTCGATGATTTCCTTGTAGAGTTCTGTAATTTCCTGCCTAAACAGCTCACTAGAATGTCTCTTTTTTTTCTGTAAAAGATCGTGCAAAAGTATCTCGCCAAGATCCTCAAATAAAATAAAGCCGGAAACCGGGTCGAATGCATGGATTACAGGGACAGGTATGCCTCTTTTTTTTAAATGGCTGCCGATGTTGAAAGCTGCATGGGCCTCAGCTAAACCTTTTTGAGTATTTTCATTAGCCGGCAAAACACCACAGTACGATGTGGTTTCTGTTTTGATATTAAAAAACATGCGGCTTGAGCCGTCACCGGAAAGTGGGGTGAACCTGATTTTATCAGTATTTTCAGCAAATCCTCCTTTTTGGAGAAAGTTCAGGATGCCAGCTGTGTGATTATTTTCGTTTGACTTAGTCATTTTAAAAAGGCGTGAACTGCCTGAATCTGAGAAAGCGACCAGCGGTCAGCAATCAGCTTTCAGTTCATAAATTTTTTACCCTTGGACCCTTGAATCCTTGACCCCTTGAATCCTCAAGTAATATTACTTCAAGGAGTGACAATTGTCGGAATCGTAAAAAGCACGATTACGACACGTATAACGTTTATAGCATGTTGTTATCATGGGGCGCTATTTCTGTTTTGAACTTATTTACGACCCCATCACAATTGCATCTTTAATAATGCTTCCGGCAGAGACAATCGCATTATCCCAGACAACGGCTCGTTGCAGGGTTACACCAGCCTCGATAGTAGCCCCTTTACCAATGCAGGCCCAGTCCAGAAGTTTAACATCTTTGGCAATAGATGCATTTTGTGTTCCCACAAAAGGAGCTTCAGCAAGCACCTCGCCAAGTTCCTCATAGATTGGGATTTTCTGTCCCAGCAAATCAGCATGAATCTGCAGATAATCTTCAGGGGTTCCCATGTCAGTCCAGAAATGATCCGTGGCCAGGTATGCCCGGACTGATCCTCCCTGTTTTAATAATTTCTTATAGCATTCAATGATGCAATAGGGAGTATCGGCAGGAATGATTCGAAGTACTTCAGGGTTGATGATATGAATTCCTGTAAATGCAAGTATTCTTTTAAGGGTTCCTTGTCCTTCATTAAAACTGTTGAATCCTGTTATCATAAGTTTTTCATCCACTGCTACATCGTTGAAACGTGGATAATCATGCAGCACGAGAGTGACATCAGCCTTTGATTCACAATGATTGCGATAGACCTCTTGATAATCGACTGTATGGTAAATATCTCCATTTACAATAAGCACAGGCTCATGATTGAAATGCGGAAGGGCCATACGCAACCCCCCACCGGTCCCAAGGATTTTTTCTTCTTCCTGCAGGATACAGTTTGCTTCATGCTGAAGAGCTTCTCCGATCTGCTGCCGTAAATGATGGCTATTTACTACAATTTCAAAAAAACCTGAATTTCTGATTTGACTGATTGTCAGATGCAGAAGAGGTTTGTTAAGAATTGGAAAAAGCGGTTTGGGGCGCCTTAAAGTAAAGGGTAGAAGTCTGGTGCCCAAACCTGCTGCCAGGATCATGGCTTTCATAGTATAAGCACAAAGTATATAAATATTTTTAGGGTTTCAGGCAGAACACAGTATATTTTCTAGAAACGGGTAACCGCAGAAATATAACCTACAGAGAGAAGAAAATTTAATAAGACAGTTCCCCTGTAGCACATTCTTCAATACCAACGATAACAATGCCGGCATTGTTGGCTGCCTGGATTACGGATTCCCTGTCAAAAAATAAGGCATATTCCGCTTCAACCGCAAGGACAGACGCATGGACTTCCTTCATGGAGGCAAGCGTTTTTATGCCTATTGCCGGCAGGTCAAAACGAAGATCCTGGTTGGGTTTTCTCAGTTTTACCACCACAGCTTTTTCTTTGCCGAGGCTTCCTCCTCTAAGGATAGCAGCATCTGTTCCCTCAATTGCCTCCACTGCCAGAACAGTTTGATTGCGCACCACCACACACTGCCCGATGTCCAGATTGCCCAAAGAGCGTGCGATTTCCCAACCGAAAACAATGTCGCTCATCTGGTTTTTTGTCGGTTTTTTCTTTGTAAGAATGCCCTTGGGGAACAGGAGTTCAGGTACATAACCTGTTGAAGCCACAACCTCAATGCCATCTTTTTCTAAACGATTAGCTACTGCCCGCAGGATGGCATCGTCCTGTTTGATATTTATTTTATTCCAGAGTCCGAGTCCCTTGAAGTCTGGCCTGACATCCCTGAAAATATTGGTTTTGGTAATAGAGCCGATAAAGACGGTTTTTTTGACCCCTTCCTGTTTGAAAAAGTCAATAATTTTACCGAGTTGACCAAGTTTAACCCACTGGAGTCGCTCAACATGATCTTCAAGGGTTTCATCAGTTTCCCCCTGATGTGCTGCAGCATAAACTTTTAGTCCCTGGCTGTGAGCAGCTTTGGCAAACAACAGGGGGAATTGGCCTCCACCGGCAATAATACCAATTTTGTCTGTGTTGTTTTGTATCATTGGATGGGAAAAAACTAATCTGACAGTATGGTTAAAGGGGTAATTGGGACACAGGGTTTAGTTTCAAGTTTTATGATTCGGAGCGGAGTCTAATCAACGGTTTCGACTGTTCTGAGCACTCCCTGCTTGCTGTTGTGGAAGAAGTTAATGAGTTGCTTGACCGGTTCGCAGTCGCTTATCTCACCCGCTGCCTGTTCGAGGGCATCTTTCAGCAGAAGATTCGGGGACATGAAGATAATTTTATATGCTTTGTCAAGTTTTTTCAGGGTTTCTTTATCAAAGCCGTGGCGGCGTAAACCGATCTTGTTTATGCCGGATACCCGCATATGTTTCCGGGTGCCGCTTACAATGATAAAAGGAGGCACATCCCTGCTTATGCCGGAAAGACCACCGATATAGGAATGGGCTCCAATACGGGAAAACTGATGCACGGCAACGAGACCACCGATAATGGCATGATCCTCGATCTGAACGTGTCCTGCCATGGTGGCTGCATTTGCCAGAATAGCAGAATTGCCTATAACACAGTCATGGGCAATGTGGACATACCCCATGAGTAAGTTGTTATCGCCAAGAAGAGTAATCCCTTTATCCGTAACCGTGCCGCGGTGGATGGAAACATATTCTCTGACCTTGTTATTGTCACCTATAACCAGTTCGGTTTCCTCCCCCTTATATTTCAAGTCCTGGGGTGGAGCTCCTATAGTGGCAAACGGACCGATCACATTCCCTGAGCCAATGGTTGTCGGTCCGGTTATAACCGTGTGCGGTTTGATAGTGGTTTCCCGGGCGATTTTGACCCCTTTTTCAATAATTACATAGGGCCCGACATTGACAGAGCTGTCGAGTTCTGCTCCAGGGTCAACTATTGCTGTTGGATGTATGCTCATTTTCAGTCATTGATTTTCTAGTTTTGAGGGGGGAAATTATTCAACTGCCGCCATAAATTCGGCCTCTGCAGCAACATTGTTGTCTACTTTTGCCTTGCCGGCTATTTTCCAGATTTTTCCTTTCTGCTTAAGTAACTTCACCTCATAGATGAGCTGGTCACCTGGAACTACCGGGCGGCGGAATCTGACCTTGTCGATGCCGGCAAAGTAGAAAAGTTTTTCACCTATCATTTCCGGTATGGAATTAAATGCCAGGAGGCCGCCAACCTGTGCCATGCCTTCCAGGATAAGGACGCCCGGCATGATTGGTTCAGCAGGGAAGTGTCCCTGAAAAAAAGGTTCATTCATGCTGACATTTTTCAATCCGACCATACTTTTCCCTTTCTCTCCCTCAAGTATACGGTCAACAAGTATAAAGGGATAACGGTGTGGCAGCAGCCGGATTATTTCTTTTATGTCCAAGGTTGAAATATCACTTGTCATTCTTCCTCTCCTTCCTCTTTAGGCCTTTTTATAGAGTTTTCTGTATATATATTTTTTGAAACAGTTAAGCAGCTAATCAGCCAGGGTCAGCGCAGATGATTTTTCATGAAACCTATTCTTGCCCTTCATCCGGGAAAAGTTTTTCATGCATTTCGACTATTTTTTTCTTCATGTCGCGCAGCTCAGCATGGAGTTTTGGCAGCTTAGCAAAGATGATGCTGGCCTTTAACCAGTCCTTATGCGGTATGGCTGGAATACCGGAAACAATGGTACCCTTGGGCACGTTGGAATGCACCCCTGATTTGGCAGCAACCATGACACCGTCATCAAGGTGAATATGACCTTTTACGGCAACCTGTCCTCCCAGGACAACATTTTTACCCAGGGAGGCACTGCCGCCAATGGCACAGGAAGCGACCACAAGTGAATTTTCACCAATCGTTACATTGTGGCCTATCTGTATCAGATTATCCATCTTTGCGCCCTGCATGATATGGGTTTTGGTAAAGGTACCACGGTCAATCGACACATTGGAGCCGATCTCCACATCATCATCAATCTGCACCGTACCGGTATGAGGCCACTTGACATGATTGCCATGCTCGTCCGTGGCAAAGCCGAAACCGTCACTGCCTATAATCGTGCCACTGTGAATAATGACCCGTGAGCCTATGGTACAGGAATGGTACACCGTGACATTGGGATAGAGAAGACAATCATCTCCGATCACTACATCATTCCCGATGACTACCCCGGGATGGATAGTCACCCGTTTGCCCAATTTGACCCGATCGCCAATGGAAACAAAGGATCCGATTGATATTTCCTCAGGGATGTTGCAATTTTTGCCAACAACAGCTTTGGGGCTGATGCCGGTTGCCTTAAACGGTTTGGACTGGAAAAAGTTCTGGATGATGGCAGCAGCAAGATAGGGGTTTTCAACCTTGATTAAGGGTTTGCCATCATAATCAAGTGTGTGCGGTACGATAAATGCTGAACCGTGACTGTTTTTCAGTACATCAATATGTGCTTCCTTGACCATGAAGGCAATTTCACCAGCAACGGCCGAGGTCAGGTCGGCCAGACCATGTATTGCAATATCAGGATCTCCATGGAGTTCGCCGCCAACCATCTGGGAAAGTTCAGCAAGAGTTGTATTTTTTACAGACATAGGTAACTGTGTAAAAATTAATATTCAGGTTCGTTTTTTTTAGAAACATAAGAAAATACCTTGTTCTGTGCAGCAATTCAAGGAATCAGTTGTAAAGAAATATTTCCTGCCGCAATTTGTTAAAATTATCCAGATCATCCTGCCATGAATTTTCAAGGTTCATGACGTTTTCGCCCTGTTCAAGAGCTTTGCGCATTTTCTTATCACCCAAAATCAGATCCATGGGCAGACGCTCATACTCATACTCATAGGGAGGTTTCTTGTATTGAAAAGTTTCCGGGTAGAGAAGCATAACAGCCTGCAGTAGGGCCAGGGAAGTGCGATACGGGCGAAATGCAGCAGGATTTGTGACATGGATCTGAAAGCCGTGGCAGACTTGACCGGCCCATTTGTTCGAGGTGGGTTCGAATATGAGTGGTCGCAGGAAACACCCCTTTAGATCAATGCTTTCCTTTATTTTGTCCAGGATTTTATTGCAATTAAAAAATGGGGCGCCAAAAAGCTCAAAGGGCAGGCAGGTGCCGCGGCCTTCGGAAATATTTGTTCCCTCCCAGATCACCTGGCCCGGGTAAACAAGGGATGCAGTTGGAGACACCATATTGGGCGAGGGAAACACCCATGGAAGTCCTGTATCGGTATAAAGCATCTCACGCTGCCAGTCCTGCATGGAAATGACTTCAAGGTCCGCCCCGATGCCGAAATGATTGTTGAGCAGCAGGGCAAGCTCCCCAAAGGTCAAGCCGTGGCGCATGGGAATTGGATAGAGTCCAACAAATGAATAGCAGTCCTGCTGAATGATGTTGCCTTCCACCAACTCCCCGCCGACAGGGTTCGGACGATCAAGCACCAGCACCTTTTTATCAAATTCTGCCGCAGCTTCAAGGCAATAGGCCATGGTATAGAGAAAGGTATAAACCCGGGTGCCGACATCAAACAGATCAATAATCAGCACATCAAAAAGGTCAAACATCTCTTTATTGGGCCGCCTTTGCTTTGAGTAAAGGCTGTATAGCGGCAGCCCGGTGGCAGCATCAAGCGTGTGGCCGGATTCAATCATGTTGTCCTGCTTTTCAGAGAAGAAACCATGCTGAGGTGAAAAAAGGCAGGTCAACCGGGCCGGAAAAGTTTTGTTGATGAGATCACGGCTATGATTGAGTTTACTGTCCGTTGATGCCTGGTTGCAGAGCAGGCCAAGCCTGCATCCCGAAAGCCATTGGGGCGGAGAAGAAAGAAGTTGTTCGATTCCCAGGGAGATCATCTGTAAAAAGAGTTAGCTTGAATATTTCGTGAGAAATACGGGCTAGGCCTGCACTACCTTTTCAGCAGCACCTTTCAGGCCAGTGAACGCATTCCGGGTATCAATGATGAGGTCTGCATGATCCAGGATGAACTGGTAGTCATAGGCAGAATGATCTGTTGCCAACAGGACACAGTCAATAGCGGTTAAAGTCTCCGGAGTCAGTTGGGTGCTGTCCATGCTGAATGAGTATTTCCGGACCAATGGTATCGTCGGGATGTGCGGATCATTATACATTACTTCAGCGCCTTTTTCCTGCAGGAGCTCTATCAGTTTGAATGATGGCGATTCCCTCGGATCATCAACATCTTTTTTATAGGCCAGACCAAGCAAAAGAATCCTGGAGCCATTGATGGATTTTTTTCTGCGATTCAAGGCTTCCATGACCCTCTGGATCACATAGTACGGCATTGCCGTATTGACCTCACCTGCCAGTTCAATAAATTTGGTGGGGAAATCATACTCTCTGGCCTTGGAAGTAAGATAGAATGGATCAATGGGAATGCAGTGCCCACCAAGCCCCGGTCCTGGATAAAATGGCATGAAGCCGAATGGCTTGGTGCTTGAAGCCCTGATTACCTCCCAAACGTCAATTCCCATACGATGGCAGAGGATCTTCAATTCATTTACCAGGGCTATATTGACTGAGCGAAAAATATTTTCCAGGAGTTTTGACATTTCTGCAGCCTGGGTTGAGGATACCTCCACCACGGTCTGCAGAGCGGTATTATAAAAAACACAGGCAAGATGGGCGGATTGGTCATTGATGCCACCCACAACTTTAGGGATAACCGCAGTACTGTACTGAGGGTTGCCGGGATCTTCACGTTCCGGGGAATAGGCGAGAGCAAAATCTTTTCCTGCCGCAAATCCTGAATTTTCAAGAATGGGGAGCAGCAGCTCAACAGTGGTTCCCGGATAGGTGGTTGATTCAAGGATGATCATCTGTCCAGGCCGCAGCTCTTTAGCAATAGCATGGGCAGTGGTTTCAATAAACTGCATATCCGGCTCCCTGTTTTGGGTCAGTGGGGTTGGAACACATATCAGCAGGATATCCGGTTCATTGAGTCGGGAAAAATCAGCCGTGGCAGAAAATTTGTTCTGCTGTACAAAACCAGCCAGTTCATCTGAAGGGATATGCTTGATGTAACTGATTCCGGCATGCAGCATGTCAATTTTTTTTGCATCAAGATCAAAGCCTAGAACTGAAATCCCTTTACGTAAAAAGGTAAGGCTTAAAGGCAGGCCAACATAGCCTAATCCGATAACCCCCAACAGAAATTCTTTCTGCGCTATCTTGT
>JBDLJI010000074.1:0-8496 GCA_039714455.1 Thermodesulfobacteriota bacterium | reverse complement strand
GGAGTTGTCTATTTAGTAAAAATACTACTAGGTGGCTCCTCAACAGAAGGAAAAAAGAGTGAATCAGCACGGGAAGTGCTCGAAAAAAGGTTTGCCAAAGGAGAGATGAGCAAAGAAGAGTTTGAAGACGCAATGGAGGTTTTAAGAAGAAACAAGGCCTGAAGAACCCTTAATTTTCAAAAACAACCCTAACATTGGAGGACATTGACATGAAAAAGACAATTCTTATTACAAGCTTAATGTTATTACTGGCAGTTGGACCGGCCATGGCCCAAATGATGGGAGGTGGTCAGCAGATGATGGGAGGTCAGGATGCCAGATCAAGTCAACAGATGATGGAGCAACAACAGATGCAACAGAATGCTCCAACAGGAGGACAAAATTATTATCCTCAGCACATGAATCGCGGCATGATGAGCAGTGGTTACGGCTATGGCATGAACCCGGGTATGATGGGCGGCGGTTACGGCTATGGTATGGGTCCAGGCATGATGAGCGGCGGTTACGGCTGTGGCATAAATCCAGGCTCGATGGGCGGTGGTTACGGCTATGGCATGCACCAAGGCATGATGGGTGGTTATGGCTATGGCATGCACCCAGGCATGATGGGCGGCTATGGCATGGGGTCGGGCATGAGAGGATATTACTCACCTGAGCAATATGAAAAGCAATTTAAGGAACATCAGAATTTTCTTGATGAGACGAGAGAGTTGAGGAAAAAACTGCACACCCTGAAATTCGATTTTGCAGAAGCCCAGAGAAATCCAGACACCAAACGTGATGATCTGGAAAAGATAAATGCTGAAATGGAGACTATTTTTAAACAGATACATGAGAAAAAGAAATCTGTAGTCAAATAATGGAACTGTATAAAAAACATAAATATTGCTTACCTGTAATGGTGTTTTTCGTTTTACTGGCAGTAGCCGGCTGCAGTAGTTCGAAAGATCCAGAATCATCACCACCAACAGGGATTGTGGAAATGAGCAAAGAGGGGCGGCAGATGCCTGCATTCGAACTGCCATCCCCTCTTTCTGATGAGTCAATTACCATGAGCAATTCACTTCAGGGCAAGGTCGTTCTTGTCTCCTTTTTTGCTTCTTGGTGCCGTTCCTGCCTTGAAGAAATACCTCTGTTGAAAAAACTGCAAACCAGGTTCAGTGCTAAAGATTTTGCCATAATTGCCATGGCTATTGATGATGAAAATAAAGTTGGATTAAAAAATCTTATTCAAAAACAAAAGATAAATTATCAGGTCCTTCTGGCTGATGAAGCCGTAAAAAAAGATTTTGGCGGTATCGCAATCTTGCCGACCATGTTCCTCGTGAACAGGGAAGGAATCCTGCTGAAAAAATACTCCGGTCATTTAGATCGGGATTCTCTTATTCAGGATATCAAGCAGACCTTGAAGCTATGAAACAGCTAAAGTTTCAGAATATTGTTTATCCGGATGAGTATTATTCTCTTATTTTCTATCAAAAATAGAGCACCTCTCTCAGTTTAATTTTCCAGCATTATCTATTTTTTCTACGATATCAATCGATTAGTCCAATTGAAGCCAATCCGGCACACTTCTTGTATTAGTAAAAGAAAAGCTTCATTAATATTCTTCCTCATCCTCCTTTAGGCGGGACTGGAATAGTCCGAAAGGATTTTTCCAGTCCCGCCTAAAGGAGGATGACCCGGCAAGTCCGGAGGAGCATTTTATGGGAAGGCACTTTTCTGCTGTTGTTTTTTGCCTTGCCAGCCTGTTTATAACAACTTCGGTTGTTTTTACTGTTGAGGCCAAGGCTGCGGACTACAGACAGACCGTTTTCGAATTTGAAAATCTTGATTGCCGGGATTGCGCAACCAGGATCAGAGAAGATGTACAGCGGAATGATCATACAGCAAGAATACTTTTAAATTCCCGGCAAAAAAGCCTTTCAATAATCCACCACAAAAGCATCAGTATAAATCAACTGATTACAGTCTTTGCCAATCACGGGATATCCACTAAATCCGTTGCCCAGTATATTTACCATGCAGACAGTAAATCAGTACTGCCGAACAGCCTGAAAATTTCTGAAAGAGCCAATAGAACCTGCGGAGCTACGAAAACAGCATGGATAAAACTATTCCAGAAACATTTCCGTTAAACAGAACTTTCTTGCACCACAACCTCCAAATCTCCCGCAAGACCTTTCTGAAACTGTCAGTCATTGTCGCAGCAATATGCCTTATCACTCTCCTCCATTACCGGACTTCACCTAATGCTGGCATCACCCATGTAATTCTGAGGGAATTATATTTTCTACCAATAATTCTTGGTGGTTTCTGGTTCGGCCTGCGAGGGGGGTTATCCATTGCGCTGATCATTTCTCTATTATACGGACCATTGGTTTTAATGGGCTCCGACCGTATATCCGCACATGATTTCGGCAATATTATGGAGATCATCCTGTTTAACCTCATGGGGGGATTGTTGGGATGGTTGAAGGACAGAGAAACTGAACAGCAGAACAGGCTGAGGCAGACAGAAAGTCTTGCAGCCATAGGCAGGGCCACTGCAATGATTGCCCATGATCTCAAAACGCCTCTCGTCACAATCGGTGGGCTTGCAAGACAATTGACAGGAAAAATAGCCTCGGAAACCCCGGAAAGCGAAAAGATTATAGTTATCCGGCAACAGTCTGAAAGGTTAGAAAAACTGGTTATGGATATGCTTTTCTTTGCCAAACCCATGGGACTCTCCCTGAAATCACACGATCTTTGTAATTTATTGAATAAGGCAAAGGAAGCGGCAAGTCAGACTGCGCATGGCAAAGAGGTTAAGATTGACATAGCTGCGGAAGAAGCATGTAACTGTTATCTGGATTACGATAAAATGATGCAGGTTTTTATAAACCTGTTTACCAACGCAATTGAAGCATCCCCTCAAGGTGAGACCGTGTCAGTTTCATTGCGCCATTATGCTGCTGAATTGATTGTTGATGTATCTGACAGAGGGATAGGCGTTTCTGAAAACATTAAGGATAAGATTTTTGAACCATTTGTTACCGGCAAGAAAAAGGGCACAGGACTTGGACTCCCCATTTCTAAGAAAATTGTCAAAGCCCATTCAGGAAAATTGGAATACAGAAATAATTTTGATATTGGTACAACTTTCCGGATTTCACTCCCAAAAAATATTGATTGTCATGTGTAACTGGGAACAGGATAAGCAAAAGGCAGACTAAAAAAGTATATTGATGCCCCCTCCCCAGGAATATTCAGAATGGTATCTACCAATAAGGGAAATATTCTTTGTAAGTACATAGGATAAATTAACACTACCTTCCCACTCTTCATGGGTGTCATACTCTGCTTCGCCTGAAAGTGAAAGGCGTGGCGAAAGTTCCAGCGATTTGTCCAGTATGAATCTCGCCCCGCCGTCAGTATCAATCCATCCACGTGACTCTATATTGAGCGGCAGCAGATAATGAATGCCAACTATGCCCCGTGTTTTATCAAGCTCATCTTTCTCTCCCATAAGGTCAACACCGGCGAACATGGTAAAAAACCGATTGATATACCGTCCGTATGTTACGATGCTTTCCCACTCGGTATCATCCACCTCCTGCCAACCAATTTCCCACTCAGCGGTCAATATATTGCGGATGTTGGAAAGCATCAGGAAACCTTCAGTCATATTGGTCAGCACATCGGCTTCGCCCCAGAAATACCATGAATCCTTGTATAGATTAGGACGTATTGCTGCCACTTCCGGGCTGGGTTCAAAATTATCGTAATGAACCACCCGGGCCATACCGCTTTTCATGTGATATAAAAGGTGGCAGTGATAAAACCAATCTCCGAACTCGTTGGCATCGAACTCAATGACCGTGGTGGACATAGGGGCAACATCAACTGTGTGTTTTAAGGGTGCATGGTCGCCCTGACCATTGATGACCCGGAAGAAATGTCCATGCAGGTGCATTGGATGGTGCATCATTGTCCGGTTTATCATGATGAAGCGAGTGACTTCGCCTTCATGGATAAGGATCGAATCAGTTTCAGAAAGGGGTTTGTTGTTGAGGAACCAAACGTAGCGCTCCATGTCGCCGTCCAGGGTGAGTCGTATTTCCCGGACGGGCTTGTCCTTGTCAAATGACGTGGGTTTGATTGACTTTAGTTTGGCATAGGAAGGCCAGGGCCGGGCCGGGTCCATGTTGTCAACTGCAAGATTTTGAGAGACGGAAACGTCAGATGCGAGGAAACGAAAATCTGAGCTGTATTTTTTACCGGACCGTGATTCCCGGGGCATGGAGTGGGTACCATGTTCCATGTCTTCATTTGAGGAAACAGATCCAAGCATCTCCATTTCAGCGCCGTGTGACATACCTTCTGCAGCAGGCGCATGATTCATGGTGTCCATCTGCATACCAGAATGGCTTTCAGATTGATCCATGCCTTCCATACTGTGATCAGTTCCCATATTCATTGATCCCATGCTCATCATGCCGGGTTGGTCGAAATTACCGGCTTTGACATCAGCATCCGGCATTCCCATGGTGCCGGCAGGGGTCAAGGCAAGAGTCCGCTTTAGGCTGAAGTCACTCATCATGTTGTGGTAGAGATTCGGTCTCGGCACATCAGGTACAGGATAATATTTGCCAGAACCAATCCAGACAGAGGTGTACCCTGAACCGTCATGGGCTGTAGCACGAAACTCATATGCCCCTGACTCAGGGACCTTGATCAGTACATCATAGGTTTCTGCAACGCCAATCAAAAAACGATCTTCCTCAATCGGCTCTACATCGACACCATCGGCAGCGATAACGGTCATCTTGCCGCCTGCATATTCAAGATGGAAGTAAGTAGTAGCAGAGCCGTCAATAATGCGTAGCCGTACTGTTTCACCTGGGTTGGCATGAAGGGATGTTTCCGGCTTGCCGTTAACCAAGAAGCGGTCATAGGCAACGTCTGCGATGTCCATGGCAGGCATACGTTGAAGTTCACGCTTGAAATAGTCACCAAACATACCGAGGCGTAGGGCGCCAAGTATGCTCTGGCCGCTGCCTTTTTGAATCGCATACCATTCACTGCCGCGCTTTAAGGCCCGGTTCACCGCATAAGGATTTTCGTTAGTCCAGTCGGAAAGAAGGACAACATAATCCTGGTCTACCTGCAGTTTATTTTGCTTCGGCTCAATAACGATGGAGCCGTATACACCGCTTTGTTCCTGCAAACTTGTATGAGAGTGATACCAATACGTACCGCTTTGACGGATGGGAAATTCATACGTAAATGTGGTATCGGGCGCAATGGGGGGGAAACTGATAAAAGGCACACCGTCCATGCCTGGAGGTACTAATAAGCCGTGCCAATGAATGGAAGTTTCAACAGCCATTTTATTGCGGACATGAATCCTTGCCGTATCACCCTCTTTGAATTGTAAGGTTGGCCCCGGAATTGTCCCATTAATGGTCATGGCTGCTACAGAAATGCCAGTAATGTTTACATCCTGTTGAGAAATAGTGATGTCATACTCAACAACTTCAGCGTGAAGAGATGTGACGGTTAGAATGTAAAAAAGAAGATAAATCGAAGCATGAGCTATACGCTTAAGCATAATTTACACAACCTCATTTTGATTTAGATTCACAATTATAAACAAACGTACATTAATTCTCCGACCGGGCAAAATCATTTTTCAAGGACATACAATTTTTGAAGACTATTCTACAATGTATCAATAAATTTGGTTAAGAAATATCCGTTCCGTACTATGAGGTACCGCCAACCTTGCACCTATGTACAGTGCAATTCAATCATTTGATATCATTGATTATAAAATAATATATCTGGGAAAAACAACTATTGGCATGGAACTTGTAATATCTAACGGCAAAATGGATGGCCATCGTCCAAAAGGGACAAAATATTAAACTTAATTAAAAACTATAATTTTGGAGATTTATAAAATGAAAAAAATAATGACAGCAGCAGCTATTCTCAGCGTAATCAGCTTGGCCGGCATTCAGGCAGCCTCCGCTCATGGCGGTAGATATTACAGCAATAACAACGATTATTGCGGTTCTTACGGCACATTTGACCCGGCCTATACTGAAAATGACACCGCGACCATCGAGAAATTCAGGGCTGAAACAAACACAACCCGTAAAGAAATAGTGGTCAAGAGAAGTGAATTAAACGCTCTTCTAAGAAATGACAACCCAAACGAAAACAAAGTAGCGAAGCTGACCGGTGAACTGTATGACCTTGAAACAGAACTGGAAACAAAAGCAGAAGAAACCGGCGTTAGAAGCCGCTATGCATATGACCATGGTCCAGGCATGATGGGTACTTATGGTAGAGGCCGTGGCGGTCATATGATGGGTTGGTAATATTAAATGTGGTATTAGATTCCTCCCTCCTTTCTTATGCCACTAATGTCAGAGAGCACCTTCCAATACCATGGAAGGTGTTCTCTGGTTAATTCAATGAAAAAACCATGAAAATAAATACTATAAAAATTGTATTGCTTACCTTTTGGGGAATTGTAATTTTTGTATCCATCTATGGATACTTTACTGCAGGGCTTATTTTCGATAAACTTTAGATCAATCCACAACTTTCAAGTCCTCCTTTCTAAATCGGGATTTGCGGCCTGTGTTACTATATGATATTAATAATTTTCTGAGTTGATTAATAATAGACGCTTTTTAGAGATCACCACAATATACATAGGAGGTGTTTGTTATGAAACAAATATGGGCTATTATCCTATCCTTGATGTTTTTATTTTTTCTTAATCTGATTTCAGGATGTCAGCAGTCGACAGAAAAAACAGCAGGGAGCGATGATAAAGCTGCCGGAACCACTGCCGGTTATGGTAATAAGGTTGCCCCTTCCGGAGAAGATCTTCGCAAACTTATTTACGAACAAACACCTTATCAGGAATGGGCATTATGGCCTGGTAAAGGGAAACTCTTTAAAGGGGCTGAGCCACACGGATTTTATGTCACGGTTTATGTGAACGATACAGCGCTTGAGTCAATAAAGAATGCTAAAGGGATGGCTGACAATTCAATAGTGCTTAAAGAGAATTATTCCGCCCAAAAACTACTATCTTCAGTGACAGTTATGCAGAAAATAAAAGGCTATAACCCTGAAGGGGGCGACTGGTTCTGGGTTAGATTCAGCCCTGATTCAAAAGTCACTGATGAAGGGAAAGTCATAATGTGTCTGGGTTGCCACATTGGTGCAAAAACTAATGACTATATTTATACAGGTAAGGTAACAGTTAAGGGAACGCCTGCCCACAGTTCATCAGGCGATGACAAACATTCACCTGGCTACGGTGCTCCCGGCTATGGCGCACCGGGCAATAAATAAATTTATTAACAGCCTGGGAGGTTGCTGACGGTTTATTCTACATGAATTTTAACAAGAATGTCCAGCGCACCTGGGATCAGGACAATATCAATAATATCAAAAAGGCAGATATCAATTGACCTTAGCCTATTCAATAAACATCATCCTCATTTTCTTGCTGGGTCTTCCATTAGCTATACAGGCAGAAGAACATGTAAATCCGAAGGACTGTGAAATAATAATTGACGACTTCAACGAAGGGATAGGCCCCGGTTGGTCAGAAAAATCCTTTAAGGGAAAAACACAGTACTTTGTAAGTAAAGATAAAGGACAATCATACCTACGTGCGACCAGCAATGCTTCAGCCTCCGGTCTCTATTACAAGATCAAATATGATCCACAGGAATACCCTTTTATTGCTTGGAGATGGAAGGTTGACAATATTTTAAAAAAAGGTGATGCCACAAAAAAATCAGGCGATGACTATGCAGCTAGGATATACATCGTTTTCCCCTCTTTTTTCTTCTGGGATACAAGGGCAATTAATTATATTTGGGCCAATAAATTGCCGAAAGACAAAGCATATCCAAACGCCTATACTTCAAACAATATGATGATCAGTGTTGAATCCGGCCCAGCTGAGACTGGCAAATGGATAACTGAAAGGAGGAATGTTTATTTGGATTACAAACGTTTCTTTGGTAAAGAACCTCCCAAAGTTGGTGCCATAGCCATCATGACAGATACCGATGACACAAAAGAAACAGCTTCAGCCAGTTACGGCACAATAGCTATATGTCGAAAGAACCCGCAAAAATAAAGCGTAAAATTGATGTTTCTCTATGCAAAAACAAGGGTGGCCAGAAGAAAAGATGTTTGGAATACTAATTTGGAGTTGGGATGGTGCTGAAAAAGGAACAGGCAGCAAAAGCATCACTGCCCTTTAGACACGACCTTCCCTATGGTCAACCCCTGACCCAGAATTGAAAAAACCACCACGCAATAGGTAATTGCCAGGATTAGCTGCCGCTGTTCTCCTCCAGGCAGGGAAAGGGCGAGTGCTACGGAAATACCGCCCCGGAGGCCTCCCCAGGTCAGAATTTTTATGACATTTGGAGAGAATGTGCGGATCTTTTTCAGGATAAGGATAGGTAC
>JBDLJI010000073.1:0-8502 GCA_039714455.1 Thermodesulfobacteriota bacterium | reverse complement strand
GAGTGTCGTCATAGGATTTGAGAGGGGAAAATAAAAAAGGGAACCAGTTGTATAATACTGATTCCCTTGGTAGAATCTGGCGTCCCCAACGAGATTTGAACTCGTGTCGCCGGCGTGAAAGGCCGGTGTCCTGGACCTGGCTAGACGATGGGGACGTAAAGTCTATTATGTGTTGGTGGGTCGTGCGCGGCTCGAACGCGCGACTCTCTGCTTAAAAGGCAGATACTCTACCAGCTGAGTTAACGACCCACGCAGAAAGAGGGATAAATACAATAGCAGGGCTCTGATGTCAAGTCTTTGAGATCGTAAAAATGAAAGATTTTTTTAAGGAAAGGAAATTCCAGCGTGCCTGAACAGCAAAAAGCTTGAGGAGTAACAAAGGGTTTGCTATAGACCATGGTCATTAAATGCAAAAAAAATGCATGTACTAAAAACTCAAAACAAACAGGAGTTATTTTATATGGGGCTGCTATCACGAACATCAACGTTTGTCCGGTATTCTGTAGAAGGACAACTTCCGGACAACTTCTGGGATTTTGCTGCTGAGCGGATTGCTCAATTTTCCTTTCAGGATATTGACGATACATTTGATGAATATTCCATAGGCTGGGTGACAGTCGACAATATGTTTGACAGTACTTTTGCGCATGCATCATATGCGGTTGGCGACCAGATAGTATTGTCAATGAGGATTGATGAAAGGAAGGTTTCAAAAACTCTGTTGAAGAAATTTTCTCTTAAGGAGGAGGATCGGCTCAAGAAAGAGAGGCAGGTTCCTCGTTTGAGCAGAAACCAACGTCTCCAGATCAGGGAGGACATTCACCTGCAACTGACCAAAAAGGCCTTGCCTCTGCCGTCTGTCTATGAGTTGTCCTGGAACCTGGCAAATAATACGGTGCTGTTTTTTTCCACCAGCGCAAAGGCCCAATCCATATTGGAAGATTTTTTTAAGGAATGTTTTGGCCTTACCATCATTCTGCAGGTGCCTTATCTTGCCGCCGCCAACCTTCTTGATCATTCCGAGCAGGAGAGGCTTAAGGAGATTCAACCTGAAATACTTGTCTGAGTTGAGGGTATGAGCACGACTGGTGCAAGTGAAAAATAATAGAAAGTGAGAACAGGGAAATATAATAAATGGATCTTGTAGATATAATTTCGGAAAAAAAGTTCCTGGGCCAGGAGTTTCTTACGTGGCTATGGTACAAAAGTGAAGAGAGAGGCGGGGCAATTCTCCTGCCGGAAGCAGGTGACATCCAGGTCGTTTTTGAAAAGCATATGCTGCTTGAGTCCGGCGACGGTGAGTCGCTGGAAAGACTTATCTGCAAAGGCTTGCAGACAGAATTGCAGGAGGCCCGAACCGGTCTGCTCATGGGAAAGAAGCTTGAACAGGCCCGTATTTACCTGGCCAAAGGTGATTATGAGTGGCGATTGTCCCTGTCGGCAACCCTGTTTGAGTTCCGCAATGTCAGTTTACCAAAGACAGTAGCGTCCAGTGACGATTCTTCAGACCCTGTTGCATGGGAGGCAAAAGTTCTTGAGAGGATTGGCATGTCTGAGGAGGCCATGCATACCATAGATGAGTTATTTCGCATGTTTTTGAAAATTAGGATAAGCTCAGGCTGGTCGCAGGAAAAGGCCGGGATTAAAGCCTGGATTGCCAAAGGCGCAGAGAATTAACGGAGCAAAAGATGGATTTTGAACCAGTAATAGGGCTTGAAGTTCACGCCCAGCTAAAAACAAAAAGCAAGATATTCTGTGGCTGTTCCACAACGTTTGGCGCACCGCCGAATACCAATACCTGCCAGGTCTGTCTCGGCATGCCCGGTGTTTTGCCGGTTCTGAATAAAAAAGTTGTTGAGTATACGATGAAGATGGCACTGGCAACACATTGTGCCATAACCTCACCGAACCGCTTTGCACGTAAAAACTATTTTTATCCGGACCTGCCGAAAGGATACCAGGTATCACAGTTTGAGCTGCCTATTGCCGAGCATGGATGGCTTGAAATTGAAGTCGATGCTACGAGAAAAAAAATAGGTGTTACGCGCATCCACATGGAAGAGGATGCCGGTAAGCTTGTCCACGATGAACATAAACCAAAGAGCTACGTTGATCTGAACAGAACAGGTGTGCCGTTGATGGAGATTGTCAGTGAGCCGGATATCCGCTCCCCTGAAGAGGCAACCGCTTATCTTAAAAAGCTGCATGCCATTGTCCGCTATCTTGATATCTGTGACGGTAATATGCAGGAAGGGAGTTTCCGTTGTGATGCAAACATATCGCTGCGCCCTGTTGGCCAGGAGCAATTTGGAACCCGCACTGAATTGAAAAATATGAATTCTTTCCGTAATGTCCAACGGGCTCTGGAGTATGAAATAAGACGACAGCGTGATATATTGCTGGACGGCGGAAAAGTTGTCCAGGAAACCCTCCTGTGGGACGCAGACAGAAATGTTACAAGCTCCATGCGAGGCAAGGAGGAGGCCCACGACTACCGCTATTTCCCGGACCCGGACCTGATCCCTGTTGTTATTGATGAGGCATGGATTGAAGAAATAAGAAAAACCCTTCCTGAACTGCCGGTTGAGCGCAAAGAGCGCTTCATTGCTGATCTCGGAATGTCAGAATATGATGCCGAGGTCTTGACATCTTCTAAAGAACTCGCTGATTACTTTGAGGCTGCTTTTAAGGTATATCCCCAGGCAAAGAAGCTCAGCAACTGGATGATGACCGAACTCATGCGGGAACTTAAAGGAGAAGATGGCACTGACATTAAAGGCTGTCCGGTCTCTCCGGAAAACTTAGGCGGCCTGCTCAATATGATTGACAAGGGGACAATAAGCGGCAAAATCGCCAAGTCGGTTTTCATTGACATGATGGCATCCGGCAAGGATGCGGAAACCCTGGTAAAAGAAAAAAACCTTGTGCAGGTAAGTGATGAGGGAGAACTGCTCAGCATAGTCAGGGAAATTATCGAAGCCAATCCGGAACAGGCAGCAGATTATAGGGCCGGCAAGACAAAGCTCATGGGGTACTTTGTCGGTCAGCTCATGCAGAGGACTAAGGGAAGGGCCAATCCTAAGCTGGCCAACCAACTGTTCTCGCAGGAGTTGGGGGAGGAGTAATTTTAAATTTAAATAATGGTGAAAAGTTAGGCGAACAGAGGATTGCTGGTGGATAAAAAGGACTGGCAGAAAAAGGGTGTCGGGCACAGGCAGCGGTTGAAGGATAAATTTCAACAGCGTGGTATTGAGGCATTCTCCGATGCAGAGGTGCTTGAGCTTCTGCTTATTCTCGGTACGCCCAGAAAAGACTGTAAGGAACAGGCCAGAGCCCTTCTGCAACACTTTGATTCGCTGCCCAATGTGCTGGAGGCTTCAGCTTCCGAAATCCAGAAAGTGAAAGGAATAGGCCCCAACAACAGCTTTGCCATTCATTTTCTGCATGCTGTGGCGAGGCGATATTTAAAACATCGGCTGCAGGAAAAGCATTACCTGCACTCCTCCGGGCAAGTTGCCGAGTACCTGATCCATTCCATGCGGGATTTGCAGCATGAGGTAATGACGGCGATTTTTCTGGATTCCTCCCACGCCATAGTTGATACCCAGGTTGTGGCCCGCGGAACCGTTGCCTCAAACACCATCTACCCCCGTGAACTGGTGAAACTTGCCCTGGAGCTCAATGCCTCGGCAATGGTTGTTGCTCATAACCACCCTTCAGGAAGTCTTGAACCATCCAAGCAGGACTATCAGCTTACCCGTACTCTCTACCTGGCATGCTCCTTCATGAATATCAGGCTGCTGGATCACTTGATCATAGGTAAATCTGACAGAACATACAGTTTTGCCGACCATGGAATAATGGTCAGCATTGGTGAAGAGTGCGGCCGAATGCTGGACCAGTAAGATGGTCTTTTCCAAACCCAACAAAAAACAGCAGCAATTGAGCCCTGAAACATTCGAGGGCCATGCTGGAATTTACGTTCATATCCCTTTCTGCCAGACCAAGTGCCCGTACTGTTCATTTGTGTCCTATCAAGACGTGGACACAAATATAAAAAACAGGTATATGCAGGCCCTCCTCCAACAGGCACAAGATATGGCCAAACATCCCTGGACCAGGGCCAGGAAATTCCATTCGTTTTATATAGGAGGAGGAACTCCCTCAACCGTTGATACTTCTCTTATGGTCGACTTTATTGAAGCATGTCTTGCTGCTTTTGATTTTTCAGCTGCATCTCCGAAATCTCCTGAAGTTACCATGGAGGTCAATCCCAACACAGTCAATAAAGCTATGCTGAAAAGGTTCCGCCAGGCCGGAGTCAACAGGCTCAGCATAGGAACCCAGTCGTTTTCAGATGCCATGCTGAAAGTTATTGGCAGAAAACACTCAGCGCAGGATTGTATACAGACGGTAAAGCTTGCAAGGGGTGCTGGGTTTACAAATATAAGTTTGGACTTGATGTTTGGCTTGCCTGGTCAGGACAGGGCAAATTGGCAAAACTCTCTGGAGACGGCTGTTGAACTGGCCCCTGAGCACCTCTCAGTCTATGAGTTGACCATAGAACAGTCCACACCTTTTGCTGATCAAGTTCGACTGGGGAGGCTGGATCTGCCAAATGAGGACGTGTCCCTGTCGATGTTTGAGCTTGCCCGGGAGATTCTCTCTGCAAGAGGTTATGAACAGTACGAAATATCAAATTATGCCCGGAATGGATTCCAGTCTGTCCATAATGTAAATTATTGGGAAAATGGCAGCTATATCGGATTGGGCAGCGGCGCGGTCTCTTGTTTTTCTGGGGTCAGAATACAAAGTGAAGAAAACCCGGAACGTTTTATTACTATGATCACTGAGCAGCAGAAACCCTTTAAGGAGGCGGAATTTTTGCCAATAGATGTACGATTCCGTGAGTCGGTAATCATGGGGTTACGAATGACAGCCGGGGTGTCAATCTCCCTGCTTGAGAAACAGTATGGCATGACGCCGGAAAAATACTACGGAAAAATTCTTGAATTACTGCTCAACCAGGAGCTTCTGGAAGAAAAACACAACCGGCTGCGACTTAGTAAGGCAGGGATGCTTTTGGCGAACAGGGTCATGGCACAGCTTGTATGAATGGCGGCTTTGCCGGATAAATTATTGTTCAGCCCCTTCGGTTTCCTCATTGATGTTGTCCTGGGAAAAAATATCTTCCTCTTCCTGTTCGGCGTCTAAATCGTCCTGAAGGAAAATGTCCTCCTGTTCTTGCTCAGCAGCCAAGTCGTCCTGAAGGAAAATGTCCTCCTGTTCTTGCTCAGCAGCCAAGTCATCCTGAAGGAAAATATCCTCCTGCTCCGGGTTCGAGAAATCCTCAAGGGCAATATCTTCATCACCGAAAGGCTCTTCCTCACCTTCCGGAGTTTCTGTTTTCTTCGGTGCTTTTATTTTTTGCGTGACAACAAACTCACCGTTTTTCCACTCCCCTATCTCCTGTGACTTGTCAAAATAGGTAATGGTTCCCTTGCCATAGTGTTCTCCTTTTTTAAACTCTCCTTTGTATACCTGGCCGTCTGAATACAATTCTCCCTTGCCGTCAAGCAGTCCCTTTTTGAATTGTCCCTTATATTGACTGCCGTCGCTATAAGTATAGGTGCCCATGCCATGAAATATTCCGTCAACAAATTCACCCTCATACTTGCTGTTATTTGGAAAGATCATAGAACCCTTGCCGCTTATTGCGCCCCTGTTAAATTCTCCGCTGTAGATGCTGCCATCTGGATAGGTCAAGGTCCCTTTTCCATGCAGAAGACTATTTGCAAACATTCCTTCATAGCGGTTGCCATCAGCAAAAACCTGTTTGCCTGTGCCGGCAAATTCTCCCCCGGAGAACTGGCCGGCATATTGACCTCCTTCCGGAAATATATAAATGCCGAAGCCGTTATTGCAGTCGCCTTCTATGCACTCACCATAGGTTATAGCTGGGAAAATCAGCAGCAGAATACCGAGGAATTGGAATAATTTCTTCATGGTGTCCCTATTCAAATTTTGGATAATGCCCCGGAAAGAGCTTCCTGGGCCTCCTCAAGAGCAATGTTATTTACTAATACCTTTTTATTGCGTCCATGTCTGCCACTTTTTATTGAAACGGCAGACTTTGGAACACCAAAAAGGTCAGCAAAAAAATGGATAACAGCGCCATTGGCCTTATTTTCAACAGGTGGAGCAGTTACACAGATCTTGATGGCGTTGCCGTGCATTCCCGCAACTCTGGTCCTTGAGGCGCGAGGCTGCACATAAACATTGAGAGCAATGCTGTTGTTCTGTAGGTTTGCAATACAGTCCATGGCCTAGCCCGGGTTTCTCAAGTCTTTTCTATATTTTAAGACTTTATGTCAGCACTTTCCTCTTCCAGGGAAAATGTTACTTCCGGCTCGTGCTCGTCTTCAATGAGGCTAACATCCTCAAGAAATAACAGATCAGCACTGGTGTCATCATCATCACGGCTGTCAGTGGTATCGCTGATAGAACTATTCAGGACAGACTGGAAGACATCTCTGAGCTTATCAACGTCAAGTATATCATCTTCACTTATGAATTCCAGCTCATCGTCACCTGGCACTTCCTCCTCTTCTTTAAAATCGGAAAGACTTGCGTCCTCTTTCAGGCCTGTCGGCTCCTTTTCAATAACTGCTGCTAACAACTGCTCCTTTTTTTCTCCAGCAGCAGGTGCAGCCACTGGAGCTGCTTTAGAAAGTTTTGCATCAATGTCATCAAAATGAGACTTGAGCAACTCTTGCAGTTCACCCTTAATCTCATCACGAAACTGCCGAATGGAGCCAACTTCCTGTTTAAGGGCAGCCAGTTCAGCATTGATCGCCTCTGATCCCTTCTTGAACTCCACCAGGGCGTTTTTAAGGTCAACATTTTCTGTCTGTACCCTGGGGGGAGTTATTGAGGCAGCTTTCTGCAGAGAGACAACCCCCTCTTTAAAACTTTTTTCCAGAGAAACAAAAGTCGAACGGTCCTGCTTGAGAGAAACAAGTTCAGCGTTGATGGCAGCAGTGTCCTGTTTGAGTTCTTCCAGGAAGTTTCCCAACTCAGCAGGAAGTTCCATCTGGCTCCGGGAGGCCGCCACTCTGTCTGCGGATTCCATATCTTCATGCAGGGCTAAAACCTTTTCGTTGAGACGGATATTTTCTTCTGTGAGTTTGAGGAAGTTTTCTGCCATCTCCTCAAGAAAGGTGTCAACCTCAGCCATGTCAAAACCGCGAAATTTTATTCGAAATTCCTTTTCAATAATGTCCTGGGGCGTAATTTTCATTTTCACTTCTCCATAAAGTTATCCTAGGGCGGCTGCCATGTGCTTTAGGGTTGGCACGAGAAAACTCATCAGAAAATAGATGGCCAGTATCAGTATCATCGGGGAAAAATCAATGGAGCCTCCAAGTGCAGGAAGCATACGTCTGATGCGTGATAGAAGCGGCTCAGTGACATCATGCAGAAAACGGACAATGGGGTTATAGGGATCCGGGTTCACCCAGGAAAGTATGGCCCGCCCTATCACTATCCAAATATAAGCTCCAAGCAGGATTTCCACCAGCTTAGCCAGGGCAAACAAAAAATTACTGATCATAAACATTTTTTCCTCTTCCTTTGCGCTAGTATTATGACACTTTGCTTCCCGGGGTCACTCCTTCCGCCAGGGCGGAAAGGGATAGCCTGCCTTGTTCGTCTCGTGCCGCAAGGATCATACCATGTGAAGTGACACCCATCAATTTGGCCGGCTTCAGGTTGGCAACCATGATAACCTGGCGGCCGATCAGGTCTTCCGGTTTGTAATATTCCGCAATACCTGCGACAAGCGTTCGTTCCTCGGGCGCCATCACCGTAAGTTTCAGTAACCGGTCGGATTTTTTTATTTTTTCTGCAGCCTTTATTTCAGCAACCCGTAAATCAACTTTCTTGAAATCGTCAAACGTTACAAGTCCGGCATCAGTTTCAGCATCTTTGCTCTTTGGTGACATCTCCTTCATTTTTTTCCGGCCGTCTTTTGTCGGAGCTCCTACTTTTTTTTCAAGCCGGGGAAACAGGGAGGGGCCAAGGTTTATTTTTACACCAGGGACTGTAAGCCCCCATTCCCCATGGTCGATAAGATTCTGCCTGGAGTGCTCATCCTCTGTGCTTCCCAATGCCATTGCCATCTTCAAAGTGGTTTCAGGCATCACCGGCGTCAGAACCAGGTCAATGAGCCGTAAGGTTTCAGCCAGGTTATAGAGGACGGTATTGAGGCGGTCGGTCTTTGCAGGATCCTTGGCAAGCACCCAGGGCTCGCTTGATACTATATACTTGTTTGCCTGACTGATAATTGTCCAAACTGCCTGTAAGGCACGATTAAAAGCGAAGTTGTTCATTTGGGCTGTATATTCGATTACCATATTTACGGCTGCCCCGGCAAGCTCCTTGTCTGCCGGTTCAAGGTCGACAGGGGCCGGAACTATGCCACTGGAAAACTTGTTGATCATG
>JBDLJI010000072.1:0-8519 GCA_039714455.1 Thermodesulfobacteriota bacterium | reverse complement strand
AAAGGGGCCTTGGTAATACCGATGCCGTGCTCTCCTGACAGGGTTCCGCCAAGAGTCATTACATGGTCAAAAAGTCTTCTTTTGGCTTCCCGGCTTTTTTCATTTTCCAGCGGATTATTCTTATCAACCATAATGTTGACATGAATGTTGCCATCACCGGCATGCCCGAACGTGAGGATGACGACACCAAGTTCCTGTGATATTTTTTCTGTAAAATCAACAAGATAATGAATCTTTGATCTTGGCACAACCACGTCTTCAGATATTTTATGGGGTCGCAGTTTGAAAGTCGCCGGCGAAATGGATCGCCTCGCCTTCCAAAGATCCTCAACTTCCCGGTCATTTCCCGCCTGCCTTACCTCAAGAATTTCCTGATATTTTTGCCTGTCTGCCAGCAATGTTAAAAGTTTTTCCCCCTGTTCAGCAGTTGACTTTTCATCACCATCCACCTCTATCAGCAGCAGGGCCCTGGTGCTTTGCTCCATCTCAAGGGGCAGATAGTCATTAACAACACTCAGTGCTGTACTGTCCATATATTCAAGGGTTTTTGGCAGAATACCATTCTTAAGGATCTCTGAAACGAGGACCGTTGCCTGTTGCAGGCTTTTAGTCAACACCAGGTAAGTCTTCGTGTGAGTCGGCAAAGTCAGCAGCCTGACAACAATTTTACTGACAATACCCAATGTCCCTTCAGAACCTATAAAAAGGCGGGTTAAATCGTATCCCACTACCCCTTTAGCGGTTCTGACCCCGGTATGCATGAGACGCCCGTCCGGCAAAATCACCTCCAGACCAAGGACGTAATCCCTGGTCACACCGTACTTAACAGCACTTGGCCCTCCGGAGCATTCGGCCACATTGCCGCCCATGGTACAAAAATCGCTGCTCGCCGGGTCGGGAGGATAATACAGTCCCTCTCTTTTTACAGCAGCCTGAAATTGACCTGTGATGACGCCGGGTTCTACCACTGCAACCTGGTTCTCCGTATCTATCTCAAGAATTTTATTCAAGCGGCTTGTAGCAAGCACAAGGCCACCTTCGATCGGTAGAGCTCCGCCTGTCATCCCTGTGCCGGCACCACGTGGAACTACTGGAAAAAGCTCCTGACCGGCAAGCTCCATGATGGAGGAGATCTCTGCAGCGGAACCGGGAAACGCAACAGCGGCTGGCATAAATTCCATGCCGGTGCCATCGTACGAATAGCACATAAGATCTTCTCTGGCTGTGGTAAGATGCTTTTCACCAACAATTGCCTGTAATTTTTTTATACTATTTTTGTTCATAGAGGTATTTCCAGGATCCGTGGGCCAGCGGATATATCTCACTTTAAAGTAATTTTCCGTCATGGATTCACGTTGTTATGAATGAATATGCTACAAATGTCAACGGTCAATTGCCGATTGAAAAGTATAGCCGAAGCAGGTATTCTGCAATAAACAACAATTAAACTTTACAGGTGTTCTCTATGAATAAAAAATTGCGACTTGCCTTGCTGGCCGGTGGAAAATCAGGAGAAAGAGAGGTGTCTCTCAAAGGGGCGGCAGAGGTTGCCCGGGCTCTCGATCCCCAAAAATATGTAGTCAGGCGCTATGATCCTGCAACTGACCTTGCACTACTGGCTGCTGAAGCAGATACACTGGATGTTGCCTTTATACTCCTGCATGGCCCCTTTGGTGAAGACGGAACAGTGCAGGGCTTTCTGGATCTTCTCAGTCTTCCGTACCAGGGATCAGGTGTACTTGGCAGCGCCATGGCCATGGACAAAAACCTGGCTAAGATCCTCTACAGGAACAATGGCCTGAAAGTGCCTGAATGGTATATGGCAAAAAAAGAAGATATCGACGACCCAAGTAAAATACCGGGCCAGTTAGGGCTGCCCCTTGTCATCAAGCCTGCCAATCAGGGCTCAAGTCTCGGCATGACCATTGCCCGTTCAGAAGATGAAATTACTGAAGGGTTGAAAAAAGCCTTTGCTATTGACCGCCAGGTTATGGTCGAGGAGTTTATTGAAGGCCGCGAAATAACCGGAGGAATTCTGGGTAATGATGAGTTGACCCCCCTTCCCCTTGTTGAAATTATCCCCGGGGAACAATATGAATTCTTCGATTACGAGGCCAAGTACCAACCGGGTGCCTCATCCGAGATTTGCCCGGCGGAACTGGATGATCCAATAACGATAAGGGCGCAGCAATATGCGCTTACTGCACATCGTGCCCTACAGCTTAGGGGTTACAGCCGTACGGACATGATTGTCTGTGGAGATGACATCTACGTGCTTGAGACAAATACCATCCCGGGCATGACGCCGACCAGTTTGCTGCCGCAGGGAGCTGCCGCTGCAGGGCTCGATTTTGCAGCGCTGCTTGACCGGCTCATTGAACTGGCCCTGGAGTAAAGCTCTACTCCAGATCATATTTGTTATTTCAGAAAAACTTGCTGCCCAAAAAATAATACCGGGCATAATATGCTGCAAAACCTGAACTTTTCTGTTAACAATTTCAAGAGGCTTGGGTTAAGAAGACATCAGCAGTTGGTTCAATTATATCTGAATAGGTAACCTGTATGGACATCTTGGAAAAACTACAATCGGCAGAGCAAAGCCTTTTTGCCAGAGAGCAACAGCTCGAATCCATAGCTAAAACATTTCCTGATCCAATTTTTATTATTGACAAATTTGGCAAATGTCTGGATTTAATTGGCGGCAAAGAACGGTCACCCTATCACGGCGGCAAATTTCTCATTGGTAAATATCTGCATGACGTTCTACCTGAAAATCTGACAGATACATTTATGCAGGCAATCTCTGAATCCATAGAGAAAAATTCTTTGAAGACAATCGAATACCTCCTTGGTTCGGAAGATATTGCCGGTTCTCCTGCAGATAACTCGAAAGGCAGACAGTGGTTTGAGGCTCGTATATATCCTCTTAAAGATCATAATAATGAGATAAACTCCGCTATCTGGCTTCCTATAAATGTCACTCAAAGGAAAAACTTGGAAGAACAGGTAGCGGATCTTTCTGTAACTGATCCTCTTACCGGGGCATTCAACAGAAAATACTTTCTGCAGATATTTGAAAATGAATTCGCCATTTCCAAAAGATATAAAAACAAACTTTCAATCCTCCACATCGCTATTGACAAGCTCAAAGAGATAAATGACACATACGGTCAGGCTGGAGGAGATGCTGTCCTGAAAAGATTTACAATTTTATGTACATCAACTTTACGTGATTCTGACCTGTTGGCCCGATATGGTGGTGCGGGATTCATTGCTATGCTTCCCGGTACACTCAGCCTGGGTGCTGCTATCATTGCTGAACGCATCAGGGCCATTGCGGAGGAAATCCTAGTCACTTATGAACAAGAGACCATTCAGTTCGCTATCAGCATAGGTATCAGCCAGATATTGGATTCCGATAAAAAAAGCAATGCTGTATTAGCCAGGGCTGACTCTGCCATCTATCAGGCAAAGAAAAAAGGAAGAAACAGAATAGAGATTATTTAGAATCTCTTTTCAAAATAAGGCTCCAGGACTTCAGGCAGGTAAACTGAACCGTCATCGCGCTGGAAATTTTCCAGGATGGCTGCCAGGGTGCGGCCAACTGCAAGGCCACTGCCGTTCAGAGTGTGAACCAGAGAACTTTTCTTGCTGTTTCTGGGCCTGTAGCGGATACCTCCCCGCCTGGCCTGAAAATCCCCGAAATTGCTGCAGGACGAAATTTCCCGGTACTTGTTCTGGGCCGGCATCCAAACCTCGATGTCATAGGTTTTTATTGCGGAAAAACCGAGATCCCCGGTGCACAAATTTACAACCCTGTAAGGCAGCTTCAGCAGCTGCAGCACTTCCTCGGCATCTGCCAGCAGTGATTCAAGTTCGTCTATGGATTCGTCAGGACGGGCAAACTTTACAAGTTCAACCTTGTCGAATTGATGCTGCCGGATAAGCCCTCTGGTATCCTTACCGTATGATCCTGCTTCTGATCGGAAACAGGGGGTATAGGCACAGTACTTGATCGGCAACTGCTTTTCAGCCAGGGTCTCATTCTGGTGGATATTTGTCACAGGCACCTCAGCAGTGGGAACCAGGTAGAGATCCCAGTCTTTTATTCTGAAAAGGTCCTCTTCGAATTTGGGAAGCTGCCCGGTGGCAGTCATTGAGGCTGAATTGACCATAAAAGGCGGCAGGACCTCTGTATAACCATGTTTCTGGGTATGGAGATCAAGCATGAAATTAATCAGAGCACGCTCCAATTTTGAGCCGAAGCCCTTGAGCAAGACAAAGCGGGCCCCTGAAAGTTTCGCGGCCCGTTCAAAATCCAGAATATCCAAAGCCTCGCCAATCTCCCAGTGCGGTTTAGGGTCAAAAGGAAATTCAGAAATTTTACCCCATTGCCGGACTTCAACATTTTCACTGTCATCTATTCCCTGGGGCACTGAGTCATCACACAGGTTGGGAATTCCCATAACGATTTCCTGCAGGTTTTCTTCTACAGAAGCCACCTGTTTTTTAAGATCCTTGATGCGCTCTCCCGCCTTACGCATTTCCAGAATCAGAGAATCGGCATCCTTATTCTGTTTTTTGAGTTCAGCAATTTCACTTGAAACTGTCTTGCGTCTGTTTTGCAAACTCTCAAGTTCAGTAAGCAACTCGCGCCTTTTTATATCAACTGCTGCAAAATCTTCTACCCTGGAATCCTTAATACCCCGGAATTCAGTCTTTTCTTTAACCAGCTCCAGGTTCTCTCTGATAAAACGCAATTCAAGCATAGTCAGGCCTTGTTTTTTTTAAGTAAATTATGGATTACTACATGAATGTTGATCTTTACTCAGCCAACTACTATTAGTGAAACACTGCATTACTGTCAATTCCTTATTGGATTTATAGCTGAATTTGTTAATGAATTCAAATTGTTCATTTTAACTGGCCCAATTTGACAAGCGCAAGACTGTAATTTCTGGTACAAAATTATCTTCTTCTTTTGCTTACCTTTATGCCCTGTTTTTAAGGGTGCAAAAGAAGAAGCAAAAAAAGAGTAGCCTAATATAAAAGTACGGACAGAATTATAATTACTTAAAGTAAAAAATTAATAAAGACATACAATACCCTTGAAAATAAACAGCAACCTCCTCATATTCCTGTCAGAACTGCGAAAATCCATCCGTCTCCTTGGAATTTCAGTCATCATAGGGACTGCTGCCCTGTATATACTTTCGCCCACAGTACTTACGGGTCTGCAAAATCATCTTCAGCAGCAACTGGCTTTTTTTACCGTAGCTGAACCTTTTCTGGCCCATGTCAAGCTTTCTTTTTTTGTCACCATCTTTGTCCTTATGCCGGGAATACTCTACTGTCTCTGGATGGCTCTGGGCAAACCGTTCAAACTTGAAGAATCAACTCTTGCCTGGTTTGTTTTCTTTACCACCATACTCTTCTATCTTGGTGCAGGTTTCTGCTATTTTATCACCCTGCCCTATGGCGTTAAATTCCTTCTCGGCTTCGAGTCCAGCCAGCTCAAGCCGGTAATAGCCATCAGCAAATTCGTGAATTTCGCCACCATCTTTATTCTGGCGTTCGGAGTCATTTTTGAACTTCCCATTTTTATGGTATTTGCCGCAAAGGTGGGAATCTGTACCCGACAAACCTTTGAGAAGCACCGCCGGTATGCTGTACTCATCATCAGCATCATGGCCGCACTCCTGACACCCACACCCGACATCGTCAACATGCTGCTCATGGGCGGCCCATTGTATTTGCTTTATGAAGTGGGAATTTTAGTGCTTAAAATGATGAAGGTATAAAAGACAGGGTTCATTGAAGCAGACATTTTAATTTATAGGAGGAAACCCTTAAAACGTTACATGGGCATGCTTTTCGCTGTTTTACCGAATACTAACTTTTTCATGTTTTCCTTCCTAACGTGGAATTGATCTTCTGCTTTATTGAAACGATTTTGTTCGAGTTATTGAGCAATTTCTGCTGATCCAGCTTTATCTTTTGAATGCTACTCACCAACTCTTCCTCGTTGATTACTTGCTTGGCAATCAGGAGGTCGATTAAGGCCTGGTTAACAATGATTTCTGTCCTTAAAATCTCTTCAGCCGACATATGATTTTCCCGAGTGTTACATTTAGCCATATAAAAAAACCTCTTTATTTGTTTGCCCAAATAGATACTATTTTAAGCCTCATACCTGTTCATGATGCCCAGTGGCAATGTTGATCGTACAATCGATCTATTTTTTTCCTTTTCCTTTTCCTTTTCCTTTCCCTTTGCTATTGTCAACAAAGCTGACATTGCTACGATCATAGCGACTGTAAAGAATTTGGCCGCGATTATTACCACCGTGTAAATCCTGGCCCCTTTTCAGGGCATGAAATTCCTCTGATCCTGGCTTTATTCCTAAACTCTTAGCCAGTGCACCCCAACCTTTACCCTTAGTGTGCCTGTATTTTTCAACTACATAACTTGTTGGCATTCCAGACATTTCACCAAACCTGAGAATCATGTAAGCATCTGCAGGACTATCAAAGTTACTGAGCACAGCCTTGACTTGAACATCGCCAAGATTAAATCGTGTTGCAAGCCTTGCTCTAAATCCTGACGGATCTGCTTGAGCTTGAATATTAAAATCCCTAGTCCAGCCAAAATCACTCGCTACTGCAACCGATGAAACAACTAAAAACGCCATCGAGGAAATGAGCAAAATTTTAAATAGTTTCATTACGTCCCCCTTATATTTAGTTATTAACTTTCAATCAACAAAAGGCAGGGCCTTTTGCGGCCCTGCCTTTTACTGTAGACATATCCAGATGTGAGAAAAATTAAAAAGCTAATTTGCTGGGTTGAATTTCCACAGTCTTCTATTGTTCAAAACAATAGAATTTACGAGAATAACTACAACTACTTATAGAATCGCGATCTGTCCAATAAGAATTGTTATAATATGTAGCCCCCACCCCTCCAAAGTACGAATAATTTCTAGTCCAATTATCACAGTTGTATCTAGAATCATTATGTTTTTTCGCGCCATTTGGAAGAGTATTTGTCCAGACTAACTGCCCATTTGAATAAGTGTTTTTTTCATCTCGGCTAATGCTATTTAATAAGTATCCATCCGTCAGGTCAGTCCAGCTGTCTGCAATAGGTGTCCCATCTACAAGTATATAAGGTCCTGCATGAGTAAACCTTTGGGATACAGAATTGACGGAATCAGATAACCAAGCTTTATATGTTCCAGGCAATCCTGCAACTACGGCTAAATCATTGCATATAGCATCAGCACCATCTAACCCTCCTAAATCTCCAGTGTAAGCTATGCTTGTCAAAAAGACTGTTTTATATTCAATTGCACATGAAAAACTACACCCATCGCCGTCATGAATATTTCCATCATCGCACTCTTCATCAAGATCTATTATTCCGTTTCCACATTCCTCCCGTAGACAGTATGCGTTACAGTCATCACCACCTGCAATATTACCGTCATCACATTCTTCTAAAAGTTCTATAGAGCCATTACCGCAATCTCGACAAAATAATGGGGGAGTGTTCCCTGTTAATTCATAAAGTTTACAAAGATCAACCATGACATCTCCAGTACCTGCAGCAGCATCAACATTCATAGAATCAATCTGATTTTGTAAATCTGTGACATCGGCCTCTAGTCCTTGAATTCGACTATTGTTACCTTCTTTAGCTTCAGCTAAAGCATATATAAGAACTAAACATATTGTCCCAATTAATAATTTCTTCATATTTCACTCCCCCTAGTAGAAATTGAGATTGTGCAATCAGTCTATTTTTTACCTTTGCCTTTCCTTCTGTCTTTGCTATGAATATTGACAACGACGTTGACATTATCGTCCTCATGTTTACTGTAAAGAACTTGGCCGCGATTATTACCACCGTGTAAATCCTGACCGCTTTTCAGAGCATGAAACTCCTCTGATCCTGGCTTTATTCCTAAGCTCTTAGCCAGTGCACCCCAACCTTTACCCTTATTTTGTTCATATTTTCTATAAATCTGACTTGATGGTTTTCCTGACATTTCACCAAGCCTCATCATTATGTATGCATCTGCAGGGCTATCAAAATTACTGAGCACTGCCTTGACTTGAACATCGCCAAGATTAAATCGTGTTGCAAGCCTTGCCCTAAATCCTGACGGATCTGCTTGAGCTTGGATGTTGAAATCCCTGGTCCAGCCAAAATCACTCGCTATAGCAGCAGAAGAAACAGCGAATAACGCTATTAAGGAAATTAGGGAAACTTTGAATAGTTTCATTGTGTCCTCCTTAGGTTTTTTATGGTTCTCCAATTATTTAGCAAAAACCATGCCTCTTTAATATCGAGAAAAATAATGATAGGAATCTACATTAAGCAAATTACTCTCAAGATAAATAACTATCTGATAATATAGGGATTAAATTGATACGTAAAAATACGCCTTGCACCGTTTTATTGGCTATTTTTTTAAAAGCAATCTTCTTTTAAGGCAATAAATGCAGACAATGAAT
>JBDLJI010000071.1:0-8522 GCA_039714455.1 Thermodesulfobacteriota bacterium | reverse complement strand
GCAGTGTGTACTTCACCTTCATCTCCTACAACAATCCGGATTGTAGCCTCATCCTTGGATGGTTCATCCATACTGGCTTTTTGGCTTATTACCCTGAAACCTTTAAGGTCAAAATAATGGCGTCTCGTACCCAGTGCCTTTCTCATCAGGAGTTCAAAAGAGGCCTCAGCCCCCTCGTATTGAAAACCCTGATTTTCGAGTTTCTTAAGCTCCTGGACAATCTGACTGACTGCGGGATCTTTACTGTCCAGATTGAGTCCGATTTTTTTGGCCTTATGTAAAACATTACTCTTGCCTGACTGATCAGATATGAGGATACGCCTGACATTGCCTACCCTTTCCGGTTCTATGTGTTCATAGGTAATTGGATTGCGTTCTACCGCCTGGACATGTATTCCACCTTTATGGGCAAATGCTGACCTGCCGACATAGGGCTGGTACTTATTATGGGGCAGGTTGGCAAGTTCATTGACAAAACGGGCAGTCTCATGCAAACGTTCAAGTCTTTCCGCTGCTTTGAACCGGCAATTCATCTTCAGTGCCAATCCGGCAATAATGGAGGTAAGGTTGGCGTTGCCGCATCGCTCTCCAAAGCCGTTCATGGTCCCCTGCACATGGGATATGCCCATGGAAACTGCCACCATGGAGTTGCCTACAGCTGTTTCAGAATCATTATGGGCATGTATGCCTAAAGGAATTGAGTTGCCCTTGCTTTCGAGATGACTATATAAAGTTTCAATAATAGCAGGGATCTCGTTGGGCAGAGTGCCACCGTTGGTGTCACAGAGCACCAGGCATTCAGCACCCCCTTCTACAGCCTTATCTATGGTAGCCAGGGCATATTCGGTATTTTGTTTAAAACCATCAAAGAAATGCTCAGCATCATAGAACAGATGTTCGACATGGGGCTTCAGATATTGCAGAGACTCAACAATAATAGTGAGATTATCCTCAAGTCCGATGCGCAGCGCATCCCTGACATGGACATCCCATGTTTTTCCGAAAATGGTAATCCCTGGTGTTTTTGCAGCAATTAATGCCTGCAGATTAGGATCCTGATCTACAGGCTTACTGAAATTTCTGGTGGAGCCGAAAGCAGTGAGTTTGGCATGCTTCAGGGTCTGATTTTGCATGGCCTTGAAAAATTCAACAGCACTGGGATTTGAACCGGGCCATCCGCCTTCTATAAAATCTATGCCAAGCTCATCAAGTTTCAGACTGATGCGTACTCTGTCCTCAACCGACAGGTTGAAATTCTCAGCCTGGGTGCCATCCCTTAATGTCGTGTCGTATATATCTATTTTATGATTCATAATAGTAGCAACTTTTTATGTATTTTATTGAATGTCAACCCTTTCCAGGGCAAAAGCATCGTGAAGTGCCCTGATTGCCAGTTCAGTGTATTTCTCTTCAATAACGCAGGATACTTTAATTTCAGAGGTGCTGATCATCATAATGTTAATGCCCTCATTCGCCAAAACATGGAACATGGTTGATGCAATACCTGAGTTGTTACGCATGCCAACGCCAACAATGGAAACTTTTGCGATATTATCCGCACCGCTTACATTTTCAGCACCAATATCCGCTGCTATTTTTTCAACCAATTCCATCGCTTTCCTGAAATCGGTCCGGGGTACTGTAAAGGTCATGTCCGTCAAGTCCCCTGCCCTGGTATTCTGGATAATCATATCCACCACAATACCGGCATCTGAAATGGGCATGAAAATTTTTGAAGCGATGCCAGGGTTATCAGGCACCTTGGTGATGGTAATCCTCGCCTCATTTTTATTATACGTCACTCCAGAAACCAACATGGATTCCATTGCTTTATCCTCCTCGACCACCCATGTTCCTTCAGCATCAACAAATGTCGACCTGACATGCAGTGGAACTTTATATCTTTTTGCCAAACCAACTGACCTGATATCGAGCACCTTGGCACCTAAGCTGGCTAACTCCAACATTTCGTCATATGAGATGCGTTCAATCTTACGGGCTGAAGCACAGACGTTAGGATCAGTTGTAAAAACACCTTCAACATCAGTAAAGATTTCACACTGGTCAGCTTTAAGGGTTGCTGCAAGTGCAACTGCAGTGGTGTCTGAACCTCCTCTTCCCAGTGTGGTAATATCACCATTTTCGTCAACACCTTGAAAACCTGCGATAACAACTATTTTCCCTTGTGCAAGATGTTTTTTTATCTTATCTGTATCAACGGATTCGATTCTTGCCTTGGTGTGCATACTACTGGTGAGTATTTTAACCTGATCGCCAAGAAAGGAGATTGCATCAAATCCTGCAGCCTTTACCGCCATGGCAAAAAGAGATATGGTCACCTGTTCACCGGTTGACAGCAGCACATCCATTTCGCGGGTGTCAGGTTGTTCTTGCACGCTATTTGCAAGTGATATTAAACGATCGGTTTCACCTGACATTGCAGAGAGCACAACAACCATCTGGTGTCCCTTGCTTCTGTAATCGAGAACATGCTTGGCAACGGCCTTTATCTTTTCAGGTGAGCCTACTGAGGTTCCACCATATTTTTGAACGATTAACGACATTTTATGAGAACTTTTTAATAAATTAAAGTGTAAGGCTGTTAAGACTGCACAATGTAAACTTTATAGCCAAAAAAGCAACAATGTTTCCGCTTGGATTGTTTTATAATTCAAGTCTATAATATTTCCAGACAAAAACAAACTTGTAATACTTTTTAGATATTGTTAGAAAACCGCAACACTTTAATTATATAACAATAAAAAACTAACACACCGTTTATACAGCAAAAGATTTAGAATAATGGAATCTGGAAAAACATTAATGAGTTTAGCGGTCTCACTGGCAATCTGGATTGGGATTGTCCTTGTTTTACTGTTAGTTCAAGAGGATTTTAATGACAATGCCATTGCGATTCCTATTTCCGCCAATCTTGAAAAACAAAGTCATGTCCAGAGCAATATCCCCAGTCCTGACCTAACAACAGCAACCTTATTAGCAGACACATCATCTGTCATTCAAACTGAAATTGCCGGCGAAATAAAAAAAGGCGAAAGTTTTGATCTGGCCATGAAGCGGCTCAAGGTATCGAATACTATCAGGTTCGACATCATAAAAGGTTTTGCTAAATCGCTTGATTTTAAAATGCTGCAACCTGGTGACCGCTTCACTATTGTTTTAGATCAGGATAATTCCATCGCCCATGCAACTTATAAATCCGGACTATTAAATACCCATATTTTAAAACGCAATGAAGATGGTAACTATTGGGCTACCAGGCAGGCAGTCCCACTTGAATACAGGGTTGAACGACTTTCCGGTGTTATTATTTCGTCACTTTATGCCGCATTTTCTGAATTGGGTGAAGACCCCAAACTCATTCACGCCTATGCTGATATTTTTGCCTCTAAAATCGATTTTAACACGGAAACCAGAGCAGGTGACAGATTTGAACTTCTGGTGGAAAAATATTTTAAAGGTGATGTCTTTGTAGGATATGGGAAAATCCTGGTGGCCCGTTATCAGAAACAGAATGTTGAGTATCAAGGATATCACTTTGCTTCTGAGAACACACCTGCCGGGCATTTTGATCAGAATGGAGAGGCATTGGGGACCTGGTTCATTCGATCACCGATTCCGTTTGGCCGGGTAACATCCCGGTTTACCATGAGACGTAAGCACCCTATAGATGGTATTGTAAGACCTCACCTCGGGGTCGATCTGGCAGCACCGAGAGGTACATCGGTCATGGCAACGGCAGAAGGAAGAGTGGAGTACATTGGCAGAAAGGGAGGTTTTGGAAAAACGGTCATCCTTCGGCACCATGGTGGATATAAGACATATTACGGACATTTGAATGGGTACAAAAAGGGTTTGAAAAAAGGCAGCACTGTCCAGCAGAAAGACATTATCGGCTATGTTGGGTCGACAGGCGTATCCACCGGACCTCATCTTGACTACCGTATCCAGTACAATGGTGTTTTCAGGAATCCATTCGGTATAAAATTTAAGGCAAAAACTGTATTGCAAGATGAGGAATTAGCCATTTTTCTCCAATCGAGTGCCGAAATTGCCGAACTTTTCAATGTTGACACAGGTGAGAAAACCTTGCAGGTCAAAAATATAACGTTGACCGAAGACCATTTGATTTCCTTTCTATAATTAACAGTTGATGTTAACTATTACCACCCCTTTCAACGTTGTCCTGGTAGAACCGGAAATTCCCCCAAATACAGGGACCACAGCCAGATTGTGTGGGGCAACCGACACAGTCCTTCATCTTGTCAAACCCCTTGGGTTCAGCACCGATGATAAGCATCTGAAACGTGCAGGTTTAGATTATTGGAAATACGTGAAAATTATTTACTGGGAAAGTTTTGATGATTTTTTAACAGCCCAGGATGAAAAGAAACTTTATTTTTTTACCAAAAAAACTGGTAGACCATATACAGAAGCTGAATTTAAACAGGGAGATTTCCTTATTTTTGGCAAGGAAACGAAAGGCTTGCCAGAAGAGGTAATTAAACTGTATATAGAGCGCTGTTACACAATACCGATGAGCAATAACAATATACGAAGTCTTAATCTTGCCAATGCCGCAGGCATAGTTTTATACGAGGCTCTTCGCCAACAATCTCTATGGTAAGGTTTCATCTGCCATGTCTCCAGGATGTTTTTGTGGAAAAAATTTATCATTTAATTATGTCATAACTCTAAATATGGAGGATTTTTCTCATGCCTGATCGCATTTATAATTTCAGCGCTGGTCCTGCTACCCTGCCCTATGAGGTACTGGTTCAGGCTGCAAAGGATATTGTCAACTTCAATGATAAAGGAATTGGGCTGATAGAGATGAGCCATCGCAGCAAGGAATTCATTGAGGTTGTTGATGAGTGCGAATCTCTGCTTCGTGAACTGATGAGTATACCGGATAATTACAAGGTCCTCTTCCTGCAGGGAGGAGCCTCGACTCAGTTTGCCATGGTGCCGATGAACCTGCTCCAACCGGGAAAATCAGCCACATATCTGAATACCGGCACCTGGTCTAAAAAGGCCATTAAGGAAGCAAAACTGTTCGGCAATGTCGATGTTGCCTATTCCAGCGAAGATACTCTTTTTGACAGGGTCCCTTTACCGGATGAATATGAGGCAACAGCGAATGCAAAATACCTCTATTTTGTTTCGAACAACACAATTTACGGGACACAGTTTCATCAGTTCCCGGAAACTGATACTGATCTGGTATGTGACATGTCTTCTGATATTCTGGCAAGAAAGGTCGACGTCAGCCGTTTCGGGATTATTTTTGCCGGTGCCCAGAAAAATATGGGACCAGCCGGCTGTGCAGTGGTCATTATCCGCGAAGATCTGTTAAATAATGCACCGGACAGCATTCCCACAATGTTTCGTTATAAAACCCATGCTGAAAAAGGCTCAATGTTCAACACTCCTCCATGTTTTTCCATATACACAATCGGCCTTGTTTTGAAATGGCTGAAGAACCTGGGCGGGCTGCCATCCATTGAGAAAATGAATCTGGAAAAGGCGGAGTTACTTTACCAGGCTATTGACAACAGTGATTTTTATACGGGCCATGCCCGGTTTGATTCACGATCAATAATGAATGTTACCTTTAATCTGCCGACACCGGAGCTGGAAGCACAGTTTATTCAGGAAGCTGCATCTGTTTCGTTTGATGGCCTGAAAGGACACCGATCTGTTGGCGGTTGCAGAGCTTCTATCTATAATGCTTTTCCCAGAGAGGGAGTTGAAAAACTGGTGGATTTCATGGTTGCATTTGAAAAGAAAAACAGCTGATACATTTTGCATTACGAAGGTAATATAATTCGCCCTCCCAGTGAGGCTGACTCCATTATTCTGCAAGTTTCCGTTGGTTGTTCACACAATAAGTGTACGTTTTGTGGGCCATACAAAGGTGTGCGCTTTCGCATTAAGGATTCAGCAACCATTAACGAAGATATCTCTTTTGCTGCAAGGTATTGCAAACAGCAGAAAAGGGTATTTATCGGAGATGGTGATGCCCTGATCATACCAACGGATCGTTTGGCAAAGATTTTTTCCAGTATAAGGGAGAATCTACCCTGGGTAAACCGTATCAGCCTTTATGGCAACGCCAAGAGTATTCTCAGGAAAAATAATGAAGAGTTGACCAGATTAAAAATGCTTGGCCTGGACAGGATTTACATGGGACTTGAGTCCGGTCATAATCCTACCTTAAAAAGTATTCGAAAGGGAGTAAATGCGGAGCAAATGATTGAGGCGGCAGGAATAGTGCGAGAAGCAGACATCTTTTTGTCCGTCACTGTATTGCTTGGAATTGCTGGAATTGCCGAATCTGAAATCCATGCTTCTGAATCAGGCCGTGTTTTGACGGATATGAAACCGAATCAGATCGCAGCCTTAACTTTGATGCTCCTTGAAAATACACAACTTTATGAAGATGCTGTTTCCGGTTCTTTTCAATTGCCTGACCAGAGAATTCTCCTTGGGGAACTGAAAACAATGGTGCAATATATCAACCTTGACCGTGTACAGTTTCAGGCCAATCATGCCTCTAATTATTTGCCGATTTCAGGAAGATTGCAAAAGGATAAAAATAAAATACTACAAATCATTGAAGATGGTCTTGCAGGCAGACAGTCTCTGAAAGCAGAATGCCAGAGGGCCCTCTGATAATCTATGAATAAAACAGACCTTACAGATTTTTCTTTATCACAGCTGACTGATTTTGTTGAGAGTCTGGGGTTGCCGACTTATCGGAGTAACCAGATTTTTGCCTGGCTGTATCGTCCAAATATAACTGATTTTTCTCAAATGACTGACCTGACAAAGGACCTTCGTGAGACATTAGCGACCCAGGCCAGTTTTGATTGGCCTGAAATTGCAAATGTTGAACGCTCAAAGGATGGTACTGTCAAATACGGATTTAAGCTTAGGGGCAATAATTATATTGAATCAGTCCTTATCCCTGAAGACGGCAGAAATACCCTGTGTGTTTCTTCTCAGGTGGGTTGTGCGATGGGTTGCGAGTTTTGCCTGACAGGCGGTATGGGATTCAAGCGTAACTTGTCGCCTGGTGAGATAGTTGGCCAGGTAGTCAGGGTCCGGAACCGGCTCCATGATGAGGAGGACACTGAGTCGGTAGTAAATAATCTCGTGTTCATGGGAATGGGAGAACCCCTGGCAAACTTTGATAACCTTTTAGTTTCCCTGGAAATTCTTACAGACCAGCGCGGCCTTAATTTTTCCGACCGCAGGATTACGGTCTCCACCTGCGGCCTTGTACCTAAAATCAAGGAGTTGGGGCAGAAAACAAGAGTAAATCTGGCTGTTTCTCTTCATTCCGTTGATGATTCGGTTCGCTCAAAATTGATGCCTATCAATAATAAATACCCGGTAGCGGAGTTGCTTGAAGCCTGCAAGAATTTTCCAATGCCGAAACGCAAGCGCATCATGTTCGAATATATTCTCATAAAAAATCTTAATGATTCTGTCTCAGATGCAAAAATTCTGGCCGAAAGGCTCAGGGATATACCCTGTAAGATCAACCTGTTGCCATATAATGAAACCAGTGCCCTTTCTTATCAGAGTCCTTCAGATAAGAAAATTGAGCTATTCCAGAAAACACTCTGGAAAGCAGGATATACTGTTCTTGTACGTTTGAGCCGAGGTTCTGATATTTCTGCTGCCTGTGGCCAGTTGGCCGGCAAAATGAATTCTTAATAATTAAATTCTAAAATTAAAAAAAAACAGTTTATCATCCTGTTATCAACGTGTATTATATATAATTGTTTACCTTTTTCACCTGGCAGTCAGTTTGCAAGCCCAAATTAAATTAGGAGAACAGTATGGATTTGCAAGAAGCAATGCGAAAAAACTTTAGAATCAACGTCAAGGGAAATAGTGACATCTCCGTTAAGATCAATGATGCAAAATATGAAGTTTTTGACGTTACTGACAATGGCATTGGGATAATATTCAGTCCTGAGGACATTTTAATCGCTGTTGATGATGAACTGCCAATTGAATTAACAATTAAGGAGACGAGTCATAACCTGCAAGGGCTGGTGGTCCATATCAGTCCGCAAGGACCTGAAGAGTTTCTCTGTGGTATAAAGTTTATCGACATTGATAAGAATTCGAAAGAGATACTGATGCAGTACCTCCAAACCTGTAAAGAAAAAATATTCAAGGAAGAGTAACTGGTACTATTATTGCAATTATTTTTGCGATATATTTATATTGTACCTGAAAATTTACAGCCAGGGGTGTCCCAATCTCAAATTGTTAATCAGGCTCTTACCTCAATTCTAAAGGAAATGAGGCAAGAGGCGAAAATAGCATGTTGGTTCGTTTCATTATACAGAAAAATTGATTTTGTTTGAAATATGTTTGCTGCTTTATAATAACTCAAATATTTGGAGGCGGTAGAATGCTTGTCATTTGTCCCCATTGCAACAAAAAGCATACAATTGACGAAAAAAAGATTCCTGCCAATGCTA